>NZ_DBPRYF010000025.1:0-58517 GCF_059755235.1 Sulfurisphaera sp. | reverse complement strand
CTAGAAAAAAATTATAAAACTATTATAGCAAGGGAATTACTGGATATAATCAGAGATATGTATAAAACAAAATAATTTTTATATCGTTTTTACTAAACTAAAAGAGAAATATGTAGAGAGTAAGTTTAAAAGTAAGGAAATAAGAGTTAATAATTGGGTCCGGGCTCGGTTTGATGGCTCGGGTAGCTCAGCCTGGTTAGAGCGACGGGCTGTGGACCCGTAGGTCCCGGGTTCAAGTCCCGGCCCGAGCCCCATTTTTAAACGCTCACGTAGTTAGGTAGCTAGAGAAGATATAAAAGAAATAGGAAAAATATAATATTAACATGGGAAAACTTTTCGGAACTGATGGAGTTAGAGGTATAACAAACAAGGAATTAACACCAGAATTAGCACTAAAACTCTCTAAAGCAATAGGCACATTCTTTGGAAAAGGGGCTAAAATCTTAGTCGGTAGAGATGTTAGAGCTGGCGGCGATATGCTTACAAAAATTGTTGAAGGAGGTTTATTAAGTGTTAACGTTGAAGTTTTCGATGGAGGTATGGGTGCCACACCGGCACTTCAATACGCTGTGAAAACCTTAGGGTATGATGCAGGGATTATAATTACTGCTAGTCATAATCCTGCCCCATATAACGGTATCAAAGTAATTGATAAAGATGGCATTGAAGTAAGAAGAGAGAAGGAAAACGAGATAGAAGATATATTCTTTAGCGATAGGTTTAACACAGCTGAATGGAGCTCACTAGCAAATGAAGTAAAGAAAGAAGATAGAGTTATTTCTAACTACGTTAATGGTGTATTAAGCCATGTTGATATAGAGAAAATAAGGAAAAAGAATTATCGTGTATTAATTGACCCAGCTAATAGTGTAGGTACTCTTTCTACTCCATTAGTTGCAAGAGCTTTAGGCTGTAAAATTTATACATTAAATGGTAATTTAGATCCATTATTCTCAGCGAGGCAACCAGAACCTACTTTTGATAGTCTAAAAGAAACAGCAGATGTAGTAAAGACATTGAATGTTGACCTTGGTGTGGCTCATGATGGCGATGCAGATAGAGCGATTTTTATTGACTCTGAAGGAAGAGTTCAGTGGGGTGATAGGAGCGCAGCTCTATTGTCTTACTGGGCTTCAGTTAAAAATCCTAATGCAAATAAAAAAGTAATTACAGCAGTTTCTAGTTCCAGTCTAGTTGAAGAATATTTAAGCAAATATTCAATAGAAGTTGAATGGACAAAGGTAGGTAGTGTAGATATTGCCCATAAAGTTGCTGATGAAAAAGCTTTAGCTGGATTTGAAGAGAATGGAGGGTTTATGTATCCTCCTCATCAATACGTCAGAGATGGTGCAATGAGCTTTGCATTAATGCTTGAACTAATGGCTAATGAAAATGTTAGCTCAGCTGAATTATTTAATAGACTTCCAAAGTACTACTTAGTTAAGACTAAAGTAGAGTTAAAACCTAATATGATAGTTGAAGAGATCTATAAAAGAGTCATAGATGCTTATTCTGGTTCTGGAGTTAAAATTATAACTATTGATGGAGTGAAAGTTATTGGAAAAGATTATTGGTTTCTTGTGAGAAAAAGTGGCACTGAGCCAATAATAAGAATCATGGCAGAAGCTAAAGACGAAGGCATAGCAAATAATATAGTCAACGAGTTAAAAAGAGTTGTAGAGGGCAAATGAAATACAGACTCCTTGATCTTCTAGCTTGTCCCATTTGCAAACATTTTCCTTTACAATTTTATGTTTTTTCTTCTAGGACTATAGATAGGGATATTGGGGAAGAGAAAAAGCCTTTATGTGAACTTTTCTGTAGTTATAAGAATCAGTTTATAAAAGATATGAAAGAAGTTCCTCCTTGTGAAGAATGTATAAAAAATGAAATAGTGGATGGGTTATTATATTGTCCAAATTGTAAAAGATGGTATCCTATAATAGACGAGATTCCAAGAATGCTTCCAGATAAATTGAGAAAGAAAGAAGAAGATCTTTCGTTTATGAAAAAATATAAAGATAAGATACCAAGAGAAATCTTAGAAGAAGGAGTCCCTTTTAATTTAAAAGAAGAATAAATTTTGATATATCTTTATTAGGTGGAACCATGATAAATATTATTGGTGTAACTGTTGGAAAGCGGATATCTCTCAAATCTTGACGAATGGATAAAAATGCAGAAAAACTTATTGGAGACGGTAAAAGAACTAGAGAAAAAATATGAGTCAGAAGATGTTGATAGATTAGATTTAATTCTTGCTACTAGAGTAGCTTTTCAGCATATCATGAGAACGATAAAAGCTTTTGATCAGTGGTTACAAGATCCTCAGATAATAAAGCATATGCCAAAGGAGATGTTACAAGATGTAAGAAAGACTACTTGGGAGATTTTAGAGACATTGTTACAACTTGACATAAGACATACAAGTCAATTTAGAGAACTTGTAGTCAAATTAAACAAAGAAGGGAAGTTAGATCCATTGATATGGACTAGAACAGTTAATGAAGAACAACAAAACACAGGGAGAAGAAGCACATTTATGACAATGTGAATATAAAAAATTTCTTTTTAATTTTAACTTAAAATCAAAAATATTATCTTCTCCTACTTTTCATTCTATTTTCTTCATCTATTGCATTAATTTTCATTTTAACTTCATTTAGTAGCTGATTTAAAGCATTCTTAAACTCGTCTTCTATCTGTTGAGCATCTAAAAATTCCTGCCCGTTAGAAGTTAGTACTAACTTCTTACTCTTTGGATCATTTTCAAGGTATCCTACATAAAGCAGTGCCGTTATATCTTCTTTTATCATTGGACTAAATATATTGTTTCCTAGTACATTAAATTGATATCCTAAATCTAATCCTTTCTGCTTTAACTCATATAATCCTATCGTTAATGCTTTTTCAGAAGCACCATTTAAAGCCTTTATTATATATAGAAGTTTTATCTTTCTTTTATCTTCTTTTAGTGAATCTGCAGTAAATACTTGCTTAGATACCATTTTGACGTCCTTAGATTTAGTCTGCCCAGGCTGCGACATAATAAACTCCTAATATATTTATGATTCACTCCTTAATTATCTTAACGATTTGCTTTGCCTCTTCAAATGGGTTCTTAGCTCTTGTTATTGCTCCTCCAACCACAAATATGTTAATTGGCAAATCAAGAATTTCTAATATATTATGTTTATTCAGTCCTCCAGCAACAGAAACTGCAACTCCTAACTCGCTAACACTCTTTATTTCACTCTTTAAATCTTTTATAGTAATACCTCTTTTTTTCTGTACATCAAGTCCGACATGCAATCCTATTATATCCACTCCTAATTTCTTTATTTCTTCTGCTCTTTTCACTATATCTTTTACATTTATTAAATCGGCTTGTACCAGGATGTCATATTCATGAGCCTTTTTAACAGCACTTTCAATTGTTGAATCATCCATTATACCTAATACTGTCATTATGTTAGCACTACCTAAATGTGCTATTTCAGCTTCTACATCTCCTGCATCAGCAGTCTTTGTATCTGCTAAAACAATCCTATTGTTTGCTAATTCTTTAATTCTTTTTATTCCGTTTATTCCTGCTGATTTGACTAGTGGCGTACCAACTTCTAATATATCAGCCCCTGCCTCAACTGATATTTTTGCTATTTCCTCAGCGTTTTTTAAATCAATAAAATCCAATGCTACTTGTAAATTTTTTTGATCTAATAACTTTTCAAGTAATTCCATCGTTTCACCAGCTAGGTATTTCCCCATAAAATTAAACAAATGAATTTTAAAACTCATTGTATGATATTTTTAGCTGTGATTTTCGATTGACTAAGTATATTATAGTTACGGGAGGAGTTTTATCTAGTGTTGGTAAGGGCACAGTAGCAGCTTCTATAGGCTTACTACTAAAAACCAGGAACTATAAAGTCACTATGGTAAAAGTAGATCCTTATCTCAATGTTGATGCGGGAACTATGAATCCATATATGCATGGAGAGGTTTTTGTAACTGATGATGGTGCAGAGACTGACTTAGACTTAGGCCATTATGAAAGGTTTCTTAATGTAAACATGTATCATTATAATAATGTAACAGCAGGGAAAGTCTACTTTGAGGTTATTAAAAACGAAAGACAAGGAAAATATTTAGGTCAAACTGTTCAGATAATACCTCATGTTACTGATCAAATAAAATCTATGATTAGATATGCTGCTAGTATGGCTAATGCAGATATCATTATTGTAGAAATAGGAGGAACTGTTGGTGATATAGAAGGTTTACCATTCTTGGAAGCAGTAAGGCAATTAAGACTAGAAGAAGAAAATAATGTTATTTTTGTTCATGTAGCACTAGTGGAATTTTTAAGAGCAACAGAAGAAATAAAAACTAAGCCACTACAGCACAGTGTGCAAGAATTAAGAAGAATAGGTATTCAGCCAGATATTATAGTCGCTAGATCAATAGTTCCGTTGGATGACGATAGTAAGAGAAAAATTGCATTATTTACAAATGTTAAACCAGAATACATTTTCTCTAATTATGATGTAACTATGACTTATGAAGTTCCTTTAATTTTAGAGAAACAAGGATTAGCAGAGAAAATACTCAATAAATTAGATTTACCTGATAGGCAACCTAACTTAGAAGAATGGCTATCTTTTATTAACAATATAAAAAGTGCAAACAAAGAAGTAAAAATCGCATTAATAGGAAAATATACCAAGCTTAAAGATAGCTATATCAGCATAAAAGAAGCAGTTTACCATGCTGCAGCAAAGCTAAATCTTAAGCCATCTTTAGTATGGATAGAATCTACTGACTTTGAGAACTCTAAAGAAGCGTTAGAGAAACTAAAGTCAGTCGATGGTGTTATTGTACTTCCAGGCTTTGGAGCAAGAGGTGTAGAGGGAAAAATCGATGCTATAAAATATGTTAGAGAAAATAATATTCCGTTTTTGGGAATATGTTATGGAATGCAATTAGCGGTCGTTGAATTTGCTAGGCATGTATTAGGGCTTGAGAAGGCTCATACTACTGAGGTAGATCCTAATACACCTCATCCAGTTATCACACTTTTAGACGAGCAAAAAAGAGTTGTACAAATGGGAGGGACGATGAGGCTTGGTTCACAGAAAGTTATCATAAAAGAAGGAACATTAGCTTATCGTATATATGGCTCAACGGAGGTTTATGAGAGGCATAGGCATAGATATGAAGTAAACCCCAGCTATGTAGATATGCTTCAGAAAGGAGGGTTAATAATATCAGGAGTAAGTGAAAATGGACTGGTAGAAATGATTGAGCTCAAAAATCATAAATTCTTTGTAGGGTTACAAGGTCATCCAGAATATAAAAGTAGACCTCTATCTCCTTCACCTATTTTCGTTAGTTTCCTTAGGGCTGCTGCTGGATTGTAAGTCAATAATTATTTTATCATATTTTGATTTTATTACTTTTTTAATCCCTTTTATCCCATTTTTATAAGAAATCTCTATTAAGCCAGCATTTTCTAGTTCTGCAATGTGCATACTAACATTAGCTTTTGTCATATGTAATATTTCGCTTAGTTCAGTAACATTCATTTCTTTTTCAGAAACAAGTTTAAGTATATTTAATCGAGTAATTACGGATAAGGCTCTAGTTATTTTTAATATTTCTTCTGGTTCATTTACTATTAATTCCACGTATAAATAATTTGTAAATTTTCCCTTTAAAAAGGATGGGGCTAAGAGAGGAGAACCCTTTTATACTAGTCATTATCAGAAAAGAAAATGAGGATGACTATAGTGCAAGCAAAGACAGAAAATCCTTTAAAGAATTTAAAAATTGCAACAAATAAAATCGTTTTAGTAAAACTTAAAGATGGTTCGGAATATGTAGGAAGATTAGAACAGAGCGACGGTACAATGAACTTAGTGCTAAGAGACTGTTTGGAAGCTAAAGAAGGCACATCAGAGCCTATTGCAAAATATGGAAGAGTGCTAATAAGAGGAAGTAATATATTGTTTATAAGTGTGGACTATGAAGCCTTGATGGGAAAATAATTTTATAAGAATATATCGGTGAGTGTATTCTAATGAGAAATATAAACGTTCAGTTGAGTCACTGGGCGGACATAGATTCTTTGGAAGTAGAGCTTGTGGAAAGAAAAGGAACTGGACACCCAGATTATATAGCAGATTCTGCATCTGAAGAAGCTAGCAGAAAACTTTCACTATATTATTTAAAAAGATATGGAGCTATATTGCATCATAATTTAGATAAAACATTATTAGTTGGAGGTCAAGCATCACCTAGATTTAAAGGAGGAGAAGTCTTACAACCAATCTACATAATAGTTTCTGGGAGAGCAACTACAGAAGTAAAGACCGATTCTGGAGTTGAAAGCATCCCTGTTGGTACAATAATAATTGAAAGCGTAAAGGATTGGATTAAGCAAAACTTTAGGTATTTAGACCCTGAGAAACATGTAGTAGTAGACTATAAAATAGGAAAAGGCTCAACAGATTTAGTTGGAATTTTCGAAACTGCAAAGAAAACAGCACCACTATCTAATGATACAAGCTTTGGAGTAGGTTTTGCTCCTTATTCTAAGCTTGAAAACCTAGTATTTCAGACCGAAAGACTTCTAAATTCTAAGGAAGTAAAGGCTAAAATACCAGAAATAGGAGAAGATATAAAAGTTATGGGTTTAAGAAAAGGGAAGTCTATTGAATTAACCTTGGCAATGGCAATTATAAGTCAGTTGGTTAGTGATGCGAATCAATATGTAGCAATAAAGGAAGAAGCAAAGCAGTTAGTATTAGATTTGGCGTCAAAGATAGTTCCAGAGTATGATGTAAAGGTTAACATAAATACTGGAGACAAAATTGATAGGGGCATTGTTTACCTAACAGTAACTGGAACATCGGCAGAGCATGGAGATGATGGTATGACTGGTAGAGGAAATAGAGCTACTGGTTTGATTACTCCAATGAGACCAATGTCTTTAGAAGCAACTGCCGGTAAGAACCCAGTAAACCATGTTGGAAAAATATACAATATAGTTGCTAATCTTATCGCACAGAAAGTATCTTCAGAGGTCAAAGGAATCAAAAATGTTCAAGTAGAGATACTAGGGCAGATAGGAAGACCTATAGACGATCCACTGATAGCTAATGTACAAGTGAACTCTGAAAGCAGTACTGTAACTTCCGAAATGAAAAGAGAAATAGAAGGAATAACAGATGAGACTCTTGGTTCCATAATGAAAATATCTGATTTGATATTAGAAGGAAAAGTTACATTATTCTAGAACGATATTTTCTATATTCCTCAAATAATCTTTTAAGATCTACTTTTGAATCTACGTTTAGTTGCTTTTCTTTTTTAAGGATTTCGATGTCTCTGATAACGTCTTTATCTAGAAGAACATAATTATCAATTACTAAATCAACTATATTTTTATTTATTTTTTCATCTAGTAAATAAAGCTCATTGTTTTCTATTTTAAAATAAGGTAGCATTTTCGGTATTTCTATTGCTATTTCATCACCTTTAACTAATTTTTCTATAATTTTTCTCAATTTTTGTATCTCTATATCTTTGTTTTCCATTTCTTGTTTTAAAGAGTTAATAATTTTTGTGTTAATACTTATAATATTGTGTAATTCATAGACCCTTCTGTCCTTCTCTACTTCAATATTAATAGTACTTTTCATCTCGTTTATTTTCTTTTCAAGGTGATCCTTATATTGCAGTAACTGTTTAATGTATCTCCTTAATCTTTCGTTTTCCTTTTTATATTCTAATAAATCAGAATACTGAGAATTATTAACTGAAGTAACTTGCTTTGTCTCTACTATTTTTACACTTTCTTCTTTGTTGATAGTTGTAAAAATATCTTTTTCAAGTTCATGTTCTATACATTGATTTATTGTATTTCCATTTATCACACATTCAATTATTTTTTCTTCTTCTATATCCAAATCTAATCTCCCGAGGAATCCCTCTATTTGTCTTAGTTTATGGGAGAAATCAGAGTATGCTTTTAGTGCTGCTGATAAAGAATCTCTTATATGTGGACTATCTATTTTAAGGTTATGTTTCTCTGAAAATTTCTGTACTAATTGTATTTTTTCATCTATGTATAACGGTCTTTCCGGTTCATATATTTTGCATTTTATTTGAGCAGCAATTTTTCTTACAGTATCTGGAACAGGTGTCACATCGGTCGCAATAAGTATCGGTTTACCATTTTGTCTTATTACGTTTATTATATCTTCTCTGTCCATGTTCCTCTTGCTAGAAAAAAATACTGGATTGCCATAAACGTCTATTATAGATATACCTACTTCTATCCCTGGATCTATACCAACTATTATTGGTTTGTTAGAAGTAGTTTCTTTGTTAATAAACTTAATCTTACTTTTATATACCGGTTTTATATCAAGAACTAAATCATGTCCTTTCATTTTTTTTATTATTCCATTTAAGCTCTGTCTTGGAGCATAAACTACAAAAACTGCTTTTTCTATTCCAGCTTTCGTTCTTTTTATAGTATAATCATAGTCAAAGCCATTTTTATCCAATTTTTCTTTAATTTCTTTCATTACTCTTAATACCAGTCCTCTTATATGTCTTTTGTATCTGTTACTGCTCATTCCACCTGGGCCTAGAGCCCTCCCTCTTGATACAATAATTTTCGTCTTGTTTTCAATCGCTTTTATTGGCGTTCCAATTCCTTTTAGTGCAAGTAATGCTGACAAATATGCAGTCTTTAATGGACTAGGTTTACCTTGTACTTCAATACCATTATCTTTTGCAACTTCTCTTATGTCTTTGAATTGCCCATCTATATATGTAGTTTGAATTAGTTCTACATTATCTGGTAGTAATGAAATTATTTTTACTAATTGCTTTTCATTTGAGGCTAACTCATACACATTATCTGTTGCTAATTTATCAGGTTTTTTCTCCCAAATCAGTCTAATCAATTTTCCAATAGTTATGTTTTCGTATTTTTCAAGGATTTCTCCTTTATCATTAATCAATACAGTTGCGTAAGTAGGGGGTTCTGATGAATTAGGGCTTTTCCCAGGTTCTATGTCAATTCCTATGACAAGCATCATTTCCCCTTTATGTAATTTATTATATCATCCAAGCTTTTATAGATATCATATTTTTTATTGAAGTAATATATAATGTTAGTTAAATCTCTTAAAAGTAATTCTTCGTTGTTCTTCTGCCATTGAGGCCAATCTATTATATAGGCCTTTCCTTCTTCATTTACTATTACATTATACTCGCTCAAATCTCCATGTACAGTCTTGTCACAATAGTTATATGCTATCCTTATTGTAGATAAAATGTCTTGAAAAGTAGATTCTGGGTCTGAAAGATTAGCTCTATAGAGTTCATTTCCTTGTATATATTCCATAACAACAGTATTATATGCGATACCGTAAGGTTTAGGAACATTACCGTAATTATCTGATACGCATTTTAAGGCTTCATATTCTCTCTCTGCATTCTCCACTGTAAGTTTTATCCAATCTTCTTTATATCTAATTCCTCTAATCTTTCTAATGTTTTTATAACTAGTTTTACCCACTCTATGAAATTTAACAACTATTGTCTCATCTGAAAAGTTATATCCAAAATAGACATTGCTTTCTTTTCCTTCACCTATTATTATTCCTAGACTTTTTAAAACTTTGTTAGTATATAATTTTTTTATTGCTAATATATCTAAGCCACTGAATGTTAGTTTATATCCAAGTTCTCTTGTGACTTTATCTTTTGATAGTAACCTTAAATTATACAATTTTGTTAATGTCTCGTCTAATTCTCTATTCAGAAGACCTAGTTCTTCTAGTAACACCGAATACGGTATATAATCATACTTATTACTATTTTCATAAATCGTCTTTAAGGCCTTATAATCTAAAGGTCCTATAAGTGATGCTTTTTCTGCTAAAGTTAGAACTGTCATAATTCCTTTACGTATATTTTGAATTCAAGGTTTTATTCTTTATTGAAACTATTCTGCTTTTTCCAGGCAAGGATTTTGCTATATCATCTTGTAATATTTTTAATCCTTTTACTCTTAGTTTTTCCTGTAGGATTTTTAGAATTTTTTGGCTCAATTTGCTAGGATCTTCATCTCCGGGTTCAACTACAAAATATATGTCTAAGTTACTATACTTAACAACTACGTCCTCATTTCCAGTTATAACTTTAAAATCCTCTGTTATTCCAATAGATAACTGTAATTTTACATTATTAATGAAGTTTTTCTTTCCATACATCATAAAAGATCCTTTACTAAGATATTCTCCACTAGGTGGAGACTTACTAACTTGTTCTCCATAAACCCAAAAAACGTCTATCGCCCCCATATTAGTTTTCCAAGCTTTCGAATAACATGCGGCAATAGTCGCAGCATCTTTTATATCATCTTCACTGGGGATTTTTCCTTCAGTTTTTATTATAGTTGCAGGAGCTCCTTGTATATCAGCATGCAGGAATATATCTTTTTCTTCAAGCATCTTTCTTACTAGGCTTTCATTTTGGTCTACATCTCTACCCGCAACTATAAGAAATCCATTTCTTGTGAAGCTCCATCTATATTTTTCGTACCATTCCCTTTTTCTTAGCGATATTTTTATTTCTTCTGATCTTTCTTCAATCTGCTTGTCTAACTCTTGGAGTTTAGTTTCAAGGTTTACTAACGTTTCTTTAGCTTTCTTAGCTTTTTCATTAAACTCCTTTGCTATATCAAAGTATTTGGAAGAGTTCTTATATACTGATAATTTAGGATCAATTTCAATTTCTATTCCGTCCACGTTAATTTTAACGTTGTTCTTTCCATAATTTTTCTTTATTTCCTCTTCTATTTGACCGTAGTTAGAGATTATAAAATTGGCTACATCTCTATATTTTTTCTCCTCTTCTTCATATTTTTGTATTTCTTCTTTTACTTCTTGAATCGTCTTAAGAAGTTTCTTTTTTTCGTCCTCAAGTTTCTTGTCCGTCTCATTTTTGACAAGATTTTTTTCTTCATTAGTAAAGTATTCGTCAAGCGCATCATTATATGTAGGTTCTTCAATACAATTATCTGTTTTTACCGGAAGTACTGAAATACCAGGGATAAGACATTTATCAAACGTACCCTCCATAATTTTCTTCTCTAATTCATTTATTTTTTCTATTGCATTTTCAAGTTCCTCTTTATTGTTTACCTTAATTCCTAAAGCTTCTATTATTTCTTGTGGAGCTCCTATTATTCTTGATATATTCCCTTTCTTGATTAGCTTTTCAATTTCCTCTTCAGTTAGAGCTTGTGGTGAAGGTGGCACTCGATATTCAGAGTTAGGTTTTATTACTCTATCTTTGAACTCCTTATACTCAGTTGAAAATAATATTCTATTATTTTCGTCTGTGATAACGAGTAAGCCTCTAGGTAATAATTCTACATATATTCTTTTATCCCCCACGGTAATTCTTAATATTCTTTCTTTTCCGAGGATTTCTACATTGTTTATTACTCTATCTTTAACGTGCGTTCTTATAATTGTAATTTCGTTTGATATTTCCTTTTGCCTATCGTATTTTGTGAAATGAATTCTCTTCCCTGGCTCTATAACTAGATTTTTATCTCCATTTTTACAATGAAGTTTAAAGAAATATGCTTGTGTTCCACTTATCTTGTAGATATTATCTATTCTACACCCTTCTAACTCATTTTTATTTTCTGTAACCCATGCTAGTAAATCAAAGTATGACATTGAAGTTTTTTTATTCACTTTATTAACCCCTCACTTAATATCTACTTGTGCATAAAGAAGATAAAATCGTTGTTATAAGAGGAATAATAGGAGTTATAGCCGGAATCGTGTCTTTTCTATTTTTAAACAATGAAATGGTAGCATTTATCACTCCACTTATCTTTTACGGTATTTCTATAGTTTTCCTCTTTCTATATAGATTTGACGACTTTAGCAAATGGGATCTGTTTGGACGGGGTGTTTTAATACTCTTTTCTGCTTGGATTTTAATATTTTTAATACTATACAATGTATGATGCAATCGCAAAAATTTATTGTTGACGCGATGCTAGGCAAGCTTGCTAGATGGTTAAGAATTTTAGGCTATGACACATACTACTTTAGAGATATAGAAGACTGGAAAATAATTAAAATTGCTGAAGAAACAAAGAGAATTATAATAACTAGAGATAAAGGCCTATGTATAAGGGCTAGAAAAAAAGGATTAGAATGCTTTATGGTATTCCCAGATGAAGATCTGGTAGATATTCTTGCTAAATTATCACTAAAATACAAAATAGATTTGAGCGCAGATCCAAACTTTAGCCGTTGCACCGAATGTAATGGTATCTTAGAAAAAATTGATGATAATAAGTGGAGGTGCACTAAATGTGGAAAAGAGTATTGGAAAGGTTCTCATTGGAGAACGATAGAGGATACCCTTATTAAGGCCAGGAGTAAAGTTAGAAATAATGAGTCAAGAGCAGTTAGTAGCAATTGAAGAATTAAATGAGGAGTTAGGCAGGAAACTCGTAAAGATTGCCAGAGATTCAATAGCTATTAAACTGGGATTAAAAAAGATTAGCTTTGAAGATTATCTATCTTCCTATCAAGATGAAATATTAAATAAAAAGGGGTTAGCATTTGTTACCCTTGAAACTTATTATGGTTCATCAACATCTTTACGTGGATGCATAGGCTATGTTGAAGCAGTGGCTCCTTTAAAAGATATTGTCTCAAAAGCTGCAGTCGCAGCCGCTTTTTCAGACCCTAGATTTCCTCCACTTTCTAAAAATGAATTTGATAATATTGTGATTGAAGTTACAGTTCTAACAAAACCTCAAGAAATTTACGTTGAAAATAGATTGGATCTACCAAGGTATATAAAAGTGGGCGAAGACGGACTAATAGTCGAATATGGCATATTATATAGTGGATTACTTCTACCACAAGTGCCAATGGAGTATTGTTGGGATGAGGAAACATTTTTAGCGGAAACATGTATTAAAGCTGGATTAGAACCGGATTGTTGGTTAAATAAAAACGTGAAAATAAAGAAATTTCAAGGAATTATATTTAGAGAGATAAAACCATCTTCTGACAAGATTTCAGTAATTAGAACTAATCAAGTCAAGTGCAAGAAAGAAGAGCTTGCCTTATTATAACAGATACATTTTTATTTAACCGTGTTAATTAACAATATTAGCGTGAAAAGTATGGAAGAAGAATTTGCAGAACTTTTTACAGATGAGGTAAAACAAGCACTTGCAGATGCACTAAAAGATATGAAAAACCCAGTAGATGTATACGTTTTCATAGATTCTAATGATGCTCGTTGCAATTATTGTGAGGTAACAAAGAAATTTTTATTATTCATGAGCGATGCTGCTCCTAAAGATTCTGATGGTAAAAGTAAGCTAATAGTGCATATTGTAGATAGAGCCGATTCTAGCTCTTCTAAACTGTTCAATGAGTTTAATGTTCAAAGAATACCTACAGTAGCGTTTATGAAAGGATATTTAAGATGGACTGGTTCTCCTTTGGGAGAAGAGATAAGGGCTTTAGTTGAGACAGCTGTCAGACTATCTATGGGTGAAAGCGGATTAAGCCAAGAGACGATAAATGCAATTAAGGAGAAATTAAATGGTCAAGTAAAAATAGAGACAGTAGTTACTCCTTCTTGTCCATATTGTCCATATGCAGCTTTAATGGCTCATATGGTGGCTTATGAGGCTTGTAAAGCTGGAAAGTGTAATGTAATATCAGATGTTGTTGAAGCTTATGAAAACCAAGATATAGCAGAGAAATATCAAGTTATGAGTGTTCCTGCAGTTGCGATAAATGAATCTGTAGAATTTATAGGAGTCCCATACGAGGAACAGTTTATAAATACTATATTGGAGAAGCAAAAGTTATAACATAGGTCAATTTTTTATCGTATTATTTCTAATTAGGAGTTAATGAAAACTATAATTATCAAGTTAAGTGATGAAGAGTATAAGGAGATTGAGGAAAGAGCCAGAAAAGAAGGTTATGCTTTGGTCTCGGAGTATGTAAGAGCGATATTATTATTATCATCATCACCACAATCACCTTTATCATCCTCTTTAAACGTGAATGAGTTAGCATCTCAGATAAGTTCAAAGTTAGAGAGGAAGGTTCAAGATTTACTAAACCCATTTACTGCTCAGATAGAAGATCTTAAAAGGAAAACAGCCGAAATAATAGAAAAAATAGATGAGATAGAATCTAAACCTACGAGGAATATGAGTGAAGAGGAAGAGGAAAAAGAAGAGAAGAATCTAAGAAGAAATTTAGACCAATCTAAATTTGAACAACCTAGAAAAGAGGGAGAAAGGAAAACGGCTATGGACATTCTTAATGAACAAGGTGTAGTATTTGAATCAGAATTAAAACTTAGAAATACTGATGCATATTTTAGTAAATTAGAGCGTGAAGGTGCAAAGGTAATTTATTTGGAGAAGGAAAGAATAGCTATGTCCCAAGAATTCTATGACAATTTTGTAAGGAAGTTAAAAGAAATCAAAACCTCAGACCCTGAAGAAGCTGCAAGCAAATTAGATCCAAAGGAAGCTAAATTATTCAAGAAGCTGGTAGCAGAAGCATCTGTTATCTTTGATTCGGATGGAAAATATTGGAAGCTTCTAGCTTAAATTTTGGTAAGGTTACTCCTTTTTGTCCTTGATACTTACCTTGATATGGATGTTCTACTGGTGTTAATGTTCTAGCAAAGATCAAGTGGATGAATCTAGTCCCTGTTTTTAATTTTATTGGAAATGATGAGCCTACAACTTCTATAGTTACTTGACCTTCAAATCCTGCATCTACGATTGTTGGCGGGATGAAGAGACCTAAGCGCGCGAAAGACGACCTTAGGTTAACAAAGGCCATTACATCATCGGGTAATTTTACAAGTTCTTCTGTTGTTAGGAGTACATGTTCGTAAGGCTGAATAATGAACTCTTCTCCTTTCTCGATTTGAAAGAAAGAGGAGTCCGGGTTATCCGGGTCGAACACTCTATCAGTCTTTACAAAACGAGCTATTTCTTCTCCTACTCTTAAATCAACTCCGTTTTCTCTAACAGTATCTTCTTGTAAAGGGTCAATTTTTATCCAACCTTTCTCTAAGTAGTATCGTAAATCTCTATCTCCTAAAATCATATATTATTATATTGTGTAACTAAGCTTTTTAAGACAATTAGTCATAAACTTCAGCGTAACTCTGATTCCTCATCTTTCAGTTTGATGTTTATCATCATTGTATTATATGGTCAAAAGTATAAATATAAAAGCTCTATGAGAGAATTTAAAATTATGGAGTTTAAACTTATTGCTGAGTACTTTGATAAGTTAGAAAAAATATCTTCAAGGCTCCAACTTACTGCCTTACTTACAGATTTATTTAAGAAGTCAGACAAGAATGTAATTGATAAAGTTGTCTATTTAATTCAAGGCAAATTATGGCCAGATTTTCTTGGTTACCCTGAGATTGGTGTAGGAGAAAAATTGCTTATAAAAGCAATTTCTATTGCTACTGGAGTTAAAGAAGAAATGATTGAAGAACAGCTAAAAACAATAGGCGACTTAGGAGAAGTTGTGATGAGGCTTAAGAATACACAACAATCCAATTCTATTTTGAGCTTTTTAGGGGCTAAAACTTCCGAAGGTCTGACTGTAGAAGAAACATACGACGCATTAGCTAAGATTGCTCTAGCTTCAGGGGAAGGTAGTAGAGATATAAAGATAAGATCACTTGCTGGTTTATTAAAGAAAGCTACTCCAATAGAAGCAAAATATTTGGTAAGATTTGTAGATGGAAGATTGAGAGTTGGAATAGGAGATGCGACCATAATGGATGCCTTATCTACTGCATTTACTGGGAACACATCCTATAGACCGCTTATAGAAAGAGCGTATAATTTAAGGGCGGATTTAGGTAATATTGCTAAAGTAATAGCTGAACAAGGTATAGAATCGTTAAAAGGTATTAAGCCCGAAGTTGGAATTCCTATAAGGCCAATGTTAGCCGAAAGACTTAACGATCCTGCGGAAATTCTTGCCAAAGTTGGAGGAGAGGCACTTGTTGATTATAAGTATGATGGTGAGAGGGCACAAATACACAAAAAAAGTAATGAGATCCATATTTTTTCGAGAAGATTAGAAAATATAACTAATATGTACCCTGATGTAGTAGAATATGCGAAAGAATATGTGAATGCTAATGAAGTCATAATTGAAGGAGAAATTGTTGCAGTAGATCCAGAAAGTAATGAAATTAGGCCTTTTCAAGAACTTATGCATAGAAGAAGAAAAAATGATATAAATGAAGCAATGAAAGAGTATCCTGTAAATGTTTATCTGTTTGATCTAATGTTCTATGAGGGGGAAGATTATACCATAAAGCCTTTACCAGAAAGAAGAAAGAAATTAGAAGAAGTGCTCAAATCAAATGATAGACTTCATATAGCACATCATATTTATACTAATAATGTAGAGAAGCTGACTGAGTTCTTTTATGATGCGATAAGTAATGGTGGAGAAGGTGTTATGGTAAAATCAATATCCAAAGATTCCATTTATCAAGCAGGTTCTAGAGGTTTCTTATGGATAAAATTAAAGAGGGACTATCAAAGCCAAATGGCGGACAGCGTAGATTTAGTTGTAGTAGGAGCTTTTTATGGAAGAGGAAAAAGAGGAGGAAAGTTGAGCTCCCTCTTAATGGCAGCTTATGATCCAGAAACTGATACATTTAAAACAGTATGTAAAGTCGCAAGTGGATTTAGCGATGCTGAGTTAGATGAGTTACAAAAGAAACTAATGGAAATTAAGTTAGATAACAAAGATCCAAGGGTCGAGTCCGAATTAGAACCAGATATCTGGGTCGAACCTAAATATGTGGCAGAAATTATTGGAGCTGAAATAACTCTATCTCCACAGCATACTTGTTGTAAGGGGATGGTAACTAAAGAAGCTGGTCTGTCAATTAGATTCCCTAGGTTTATTAGATGGAGGGATGATAAAAGCATAGAAGATGCTACAACACCTAAAGAGATCTACGAAATGTACAAGATGAAACTAACAAAGAAAGAAGACAAACCAGCAGATGAAACGTGAATTATTGTATTAAATTTCATATACTCTTTTTACCACAATAAAATAGTGTTCAATGTTTTAGATAACGGTGCAATTTTATTAGGCAAGAATTTTACTGTAGATGGGCATTTTAGGAGATTATTCAGAGTGATAACTCATTTTCATTCAGATCATTTGATTGATTTAGATAAGAGCATAAAAGAATGTAGCAGTATCATAGCAACTCCAATAACTTTAGATGCTGCTAATGTGCTAGGTTATTCTGTTCCAAAACATAAAAGAATAGATCTAGATTATGGTATTACATTAAACATAGATGGAGAGAAAATAAGATTAGAGCGAGCAGAACATATAATGGGTGCTTCTCAAGTAATTGTTAATAGTGAGGGGGAAGAAGTAGCATATACTGGAGATTTCAGAAACCCTGGAAAAGGAACTCCAATATTAAATCCAGATGTATTAATAATTGATGCAACATATGGAAATCCTCTTTATAAAAGACAATTTAAGGAAGAATCTGAGATACTTCTTTCAGATTATATTAAAGATGCCGTGCTTCAAGGCCCTGTAAGAATATATGCTTATTATGGCAAGATCCAAGAAGTAATGAAAATATTACGGCAATACGGTGTTAAGGTTCCATATATTGTCTCTGGAAAAGTTAGCGACCTTACTAAGGTAGCTATAAAACATGGTATAAAGATCGAAGATGTGTTTGAGGAGAAAAGTCAAGAAGGAAGAGAGATAATCAAGGACGGAGTATATATTTCTTTCCATCATGCTACTGAATTTAAGAAAAGAGATAAGAATGCTACAAATTTTTTGTTAGATGGTTGGCAAATCTCAGAATTTATAAGAAAAATTGACCAAAAATCATATGTTTTAGGGTTTAGTAGTCATGCTGATTTTGAGGATACGATGTATTACATTGATAATACCACTGCTGATATCATTGTCATTGATGGAAGCAGAAGTAAATATGCAAGAGATCTAATTGAATATGCAAAAAAGCATTTCCCTAAAAAATCGTTCATTTTACTACCGTAGGTAAGAAATATTTTATATTACTAAATTTTCAGCGACTAATTTATTCTTTGAAAATCTATCTGGAGAAAAGATCGTTATTGCAGGGTCTTTTCTATCATCTGCAATAAGATCTGCCATTAGCTTACCTGAGTAAGGTGCAACCATCATTCCATGCCCGCTATAACCTGAATCTATATAAAGACCCTCTGGCCAATTCTCTCCATATCCCATAATGTGAGAATGGTCTGGTGTCATTTCGTAATAGCCGCTCCATCCTCTTAGGACTCCAATACCTTCAATTCTTTTTACTAGACTCTTTACTCTAGTAGCAAATTTGCTCATTTCTGAAAAAGAATTAGTAAATGGTAAGAATCCTCTTTCAATTTCAGTTTCTGTTCCTCCTATAATTTCACCTTTTAAAGTCTGAGAGAAATAGACTTCATTATCTATTATTAGTGGTTTAATAAAATATTTGATTGGTTCTGTGATAAATATTTCTTTTTCTCTCTGGTTCAATGTAATTAGGAAGCTTTACATTTTGTAAGAGTTTTCCACTCCAAGCCCCAGCTGTTATAACGATTTTATCTCCTTCAATAACTTTCCCAGAAGAAGTTTTTATCCCTTTTACCCTTCCGCTTCCTAGAAATATTTCAGTAACTTCGTCATAAAGAATTTTGTATTTATCCATTATTTCTATATAATAGCTGTACAATATATAATCATGATGAAACGAACCATCTTGAGGTGCAAAATAACATTCTCCATCATAAGTAAGGTAATCAAAATCTTTACATTTTATAAATCTACCTCCAACCCCTTGTCCCTTCCAAAAACTGTCTAGCTTTTTAAAAATCTCGATTTGCTTTTCATCTTTTAGTACCCATAAATAACCTGTATTATTTATTATAGAATTTAAATATAATTCTTTGGCTTGGGATTTAAGATAGGGTATTGCATTTTTTGCATAGTCGACATTTTCTTTGCTGTAAAAATGGTATCTATATCTAGCTGCATTTCTACTACTTGAACCATAGCCGATTCTTTTCATTTCTATCAATATAACATCTTTTACCCCTTTTTTCCTTAAGTGATAGGCGATACTTAATCCATGTGCCCCAGCTCCAATTATTAATATCATATAATCACCGGATAAAGTGGAGATCTAAAAGAAATTAACACATTATTCTTAGTTACACTACCAGCAAGATAGCTGCAAACTTTTCCTTGGCAATGTCCAGTTCCTAATCCAGTAACTCTTTTTATACTTTCTACGTCGCTAAACCCTAAATTCAAAGCAAACGATATGTCCTTCATATCCAAGTCTTCACACTCACAGACCATTCCATCTTCACTGTATAGATAAGGAGATTTTGTTTGTTCAATAGTTTCTTCACAGACTCCGGGGTCAAGTTCTCTGCAAGTATTTAAGTCTAGAGTATTATTGACACTCAGAATACTTAGAAAGTCATTACTAAGTCCTATGTTTCCTCCTATTACTCTTATTTTTTCATTGCTCTGGGGTTGGTAAATATGTAATGTTTTATTAAAGCTGTACTGCAAACCCAAGTTATATGTGATCTCTACTCTAGGCTGCTTTACTGTTGAAAATACTATAAGATCTCCATAATATTCTCCTTTATTTGTAACTACTTCTATTTTATCTTTTTCATTTTTTACATCCACGATATCTCCTTCTACTATTTGAATGTCTTTCTCCTTAGCCTTCTCTAAATAAAACTTCGAAAAGATAGGCTTTACTCCTTTAGGGAAAATTAATGTAGATTTTTCAGCGTTTAGAGCGGTTCTAAGAGAAGTATTAGTAAATCCTAGAACTATGATTTTATTATATTTCTTTTTTAGTTTTTTTAGATAAAGCTCTCTAGAGACAATTCCGGGTAAGTAATTCTTTCTAAATATCGGTCTTAATGTTCTTCCTCCTGACGCAACTATAATGTTTTCAGCATTGACTAACAAAAATTTACTATCAGTTTCAAAAAGGAGTCCTTCATCAAATTTTCCTACATATGTCCCCTTTATTATTTTATTTTCGAATTCTGTTATTTTTTCTTTGAGTTTTTTAATTACTTCGTTTCTCTCAATTTGAGGTAGAGGACTCTCATCATATTCTATGTCCCAAATAATTTCTTTAGATATTAGTAATGTTTCTTCGCCTAGTGATAAAATGCCTGCGGTTCCTCCACCTATTATAAGTTTTTTTACGTTTACTTTTTCGACAGTTTTATTTGCATTTTTGACTTTATCGTATCTATAAGGTAAATTCTGTAAATTGGATAATAAACTCGTAAATTTCCTAACGAATAAATTTCTATGAAATAACTTCACATTAAATGGAATCTTAAGTAGAGACGACTCCTTGTGCACTTCTTCTACTGTATTAATTCTTTTACCATTTAGTATAATTTCAACATTCGGTAAACCATGTTCAATGTAGCTTACTCCTATAATTCTTCTATGCCTTTTGCTGGTAACTGTTGAAATTTCCATATTTTTCTACTAATGTAATAATAGGCTTCCCATCCATTTTAACATTTATTATATTGAATAATTTAAGAATAGTCGGTGTTATATCAATAATCTTAGCATTAATGTAGCTTTTTCTGATTTTAACATTTTTGCTATAAGCAATAAGAACTCCATATAAATCATCCTTTCTAAAGTATCCGTGCTCTCCGGATGTCATACGATACTCTTTTACTTTTTCTATTACGTTTAAATCTTTTTTAGCTAAACTACTTATACCATAATTCTCTGTTATTCCAGTTATATTAATATCACCTTCTCTATCACCAGCTGGTGTCTCTTTTTCAACAATAGAGGTAAATATTCTTTCATTATTTTCTTCATCAGTTAGATTTTCTAAGTTTCTTACTATGTATCTCACAAGTTTAGGAAATTCTTTAGCATTAACAACACCGTACTTTTCTCTATTCTTTAGGTTTATTCTTATTTGACCTCCTCCACCATAATATGCTTTAGTTTTACTCCAATCAATTTCATCATTATCCTTTAGTTTTAGAACATTAATTTTTTCAAGGAATTTATTTATGTATACTCTTTTCTTTATTTTAGCTATTCCATGATCAGAACATACTAGAATTATATCTGCGTAATCTAATTGTGCTTTAACAAATTCATCCGCTAATTCATAACCCTTTACAATATAACTAAAGGCTTTTTCGTCATCTATCCCATACAATAAATGTTGTAGATTATCTACTATTGGTAAATAAGTTATACCAAAGTCCCAACTAGTATTTTCTAGCATGAAAATTGTATAATTTAAAAAGAATGAGTAAGCAAGTTCTACTGTTTTTATATACTCATCAAAATCAATAAGTCCTTTATTTAGAGAATGATAATCACCATCTAATACCATTCCGTGCTTATACACTACTTCATTCCACACTTTATCTTGTAACTCATTATTGTTACCCCATTTATAATTTAAAAAACTTATAGGAGTCATATAGATATCGTTCTCTCGCGCATGAAGAAAGGTTGTCCCTCTTATCTCCTCTTTTCCACAATTTCCATAAATGTCCAATGGTTCACTCCATTCTCCTTCTTCTAATTCTACTTCTTTTTCTCCGCTACTGCTCTGATATACTACTAGATACTTGGAATTTTTCTTTTCCACCAACCATACTTTATTCAATATTTTATTTTCACCTTCTATTATAAGCCTAGCATCACTACACTTTTTCATTTTGCTCTTGTATGGATCAAATAATGTTACATCTTTTAGTCCCCATTTATCTGGCAAGGCTTGAGGATTCGATGTTACAGTAACTTTGTATCCAGATTTAGCTAAATATACCCATATAGGGTCTGTTTTCAATCCATCACTACTGAAAGCTGTTAATGGGGAGGATAATGAACGTCCTTTTAAAAAAATCTTTGGAGCGGTGATACCATTATGTTCCGGTAAGTTTCCGGAGATTAATGATGCTAATGCAATAGGAGTAAGAGAAGGTAAAACAGATTCCAGTTTTCCATAGAAACCTGATTCTATAAGTCTATTTAGTGTAGGTAATTTTTCTTTTATTTGTTCCATAACTCTATATGACGCACCATCTATTACTATCAGCAAAATTTTCAAAGTTACTCACTATGTGTTTTTTTATTCATCTCATCATTGACTTTAGCCGGCATTATCAAATTTATATGATCTCTTTTAATATTTCCTTTTTTATCCACACTTATAGCAAACTCATAAAGGCCATTTATATTCTTAAATTTACCATAAATATCATATCTATCTTTAAACGATTGATAAAATTTTATTTCTAGGGAGTTGACATCAAAATCTCCAACTATTTTCCTTAATGTGGAAATAGTTAAGGGTATTATTTCCTCATCCATTGTAAACACCTAGTTCCTTTAATAAATTTAAAATCCCTCTCATATCATGTTCTTTTGCTTCATATATAATTTTCTTACCTTTTAGTGCTTTTGTAGTAGAGGGCCCTATGCTAATAATTTTCTCACAATCTTTTATAAAGTCTCTTACTAAACTTGCTATAAAAGAACTGGTCAGTACAATAAAATCTGTTTCACAGTTTTCAATAATCCTTTTAGCTTCATCCAACTTATCTCGCTTTACTTCTAACTTATAGTCTGCAACTTGTATTATGTTCAAAGAATTATCTATTGCTATTAAACTTCTAATCAGAACAGGGTTTTTAGATCTCTCTTTAATCATTCTTACTAGACTGCTAACTGTGTACTCTTCTGGTATATTTATTGTATCAAAACCTTTTTTCTTTAGTGCTTCGCCAGTAGCAATTCCTACAGAAAATATTTTCTTTCCTTGAATCTTATTAAAATCCTTAAAACATTCGACTGCGTTTATGCTAGTGAATCCAAGTGCATCTACGTTACTAAGATCGATACTATATGGTATACAAACTGGTTTTACTATTTCAATGTGAATAAAATTTGGGTTATTGGGAACAAAAGAACCTTCTGGTCTAAGAAACAATACCTTCATTCTTGATCTCCTCTAAAAACCTTTTTCCTAATTTTTCACCTGCCTGATGATCTTCTTCATTATAGTACTCTTCTATTGTGATTTTTTTATTTTCGATGGATGCACTCATAATTCCGTGTAGTTCCCCATTTAGTTTCTCAAAGTATACTCCAATTGGTGAATGACATCCCCCTCCAACAATACTTACAGCTTTTCTTTCGGCCAGAGCAACTTCTAACGTGTTATCATCATTGATTTCCTTGAATAATTGTTTTAATCTCCCGTCTTTTTTCTTTCCTATTACTACAATTATCCCTTGATTAGCTTCAGGTGTGAAAGAATCTAGGTCAAGTCTACTATAATGTATCTTTATCCCTAGTCTCATTATAGACGCTTCTGCAACTATTATTCCATTATATTGTTTGTCTAAATATTTTCTGATCCTAGTATCTATATTTCCTCTTAGATCCTTAATTTCTAAATCTTGTCTAAAGAATTTGAGAAAGTTCTTTCTTCTAATACTACTTGTTCCTATTACACTCCCTTTCTCTAAGTCAAAAAGACTCTTATCAGCAATTAATACATCATAAGGAGGATCTCTAGGCAACACTGCAAATATGTCAAGATCATCAAGCATTTCAGTAAGTATATCTTTCATGCTATGCACTGCTATATCAGCCCTATTTTCTAAAACTGCTTGGTTAACCTCTTTTTCAAAAACACCCTTACCCAGTTTATCTAAAGGTACGTTTTGAAAAAGATCTGCTTTTGTTTTAACTTCAACAAATTCTGTTTCTACTCCAATTTTTTTGAGAGCTTCTTCCACTTTCATTACTTGTATTCTACTGAGTTTACTACCTCTAGCTGCTATTCTTATCTTCAAAGCTCCGACACCACTTTTCTTAGAGCTTCAATAGTCAAATTGACAATTTCTGTGCTATGAGATGCTGATGTAAACAAAGTTTCAAATTGGCTTGGTGGAATAAAGACGCCTTGTTTTAATAGTCTTTCATGTATCTTTACATACAAATCTTTGTTTGCTAACCTAGCATCATCGGCATTATTTACCTTGTCCACACCTAAAAAGAATTGAGACATACTCTGAATATGATTTATAGTAAACTTGTAACCTTTTGAGGTTAAAACCTCGTTTATTCCATCTACCAATTCTTTTGTGGCTTTATTAGCAACCTCGTATGCATTTGTCGTTTCAAGTACCTCAATTGTCGCAATTCCAGCCGTCATACTAAGCGGGTTTGCGTTAAATGTTCCTGCATTAAATACTTTTCCAGCTGGTGTAAGATTATCCATTATATCTTTCTTTCCAGCTACTGCGCCTATTGGCAATCCACCACCAATTATTTTTCCCATTGTAGTAAGATCAGGGATAACACCAAAGTAACCTTGTGCACCACTTAGACCCAATCTGAATCCAGTTATTACCTCGTCAAATATTAGAAGTGTGTTATAGGTTTTTGTAAGCTCTCTTAATCCTCTAAGAAAATCCTTATCTGGCAAGATAACTCCCATATTTCCCATTACTGGTTCAACTATAATTCCGGCTATATCTTCATCCTTTAATTTCTTTTCTACGCAATCTAGCTCATTATATTTGCATATAACGATGGTATTGAGGATACTAGTTGGTATTCCCATGGAAATTGTAACATTATATTCTGATGCTGCGCTTCCCGCATTAACTAATGCATAATCATGTGCTCCGTGGTAATTTCCATCAAATTTAAGTATTTTTTCTCTTTTTGTGTAACCTCTAGCTAAACGAATTGCTAACATTGTAGCTTCTGTTCCACTGTTTACAAATCTTACTTTCTCAGCCGAAGGTACATGAGTTCTTATCTTTTTAGCTAGTTCTATCTCACTTCTACTTGGTGTACCATAGAGCCAGCCTTTTTCTATCTGTTCTATTATTTTCTTTTTAACGTGCTCATGAGCATGACCCAAAATTAGTGGTCCGTAACCTAAAACATAATCTATTAGTCTTTGACCATCTGTTGTATAGATAAACGCCCCTTCTCCTTTTTCAACATAAAACGGAAATGGTTTTACAGCAGCTCTTACAGGGCTATTTACTCCTCCGGCAAATAATTCTAAAGCCTCTTTCCAAAACTTTTCACTCAAAATGGAACACCTTCTTTTAACCATTCTGTTATCTCTTTTGCATAATACGTAATTATTATATCCGCTCCAGCTCTTTTTATTGCGTTAGTTATTTCTAACACTGCATTTTTTTCATCTATCCATCCATTTAATGCAGCAGCTTTTATCATGCTATACTCTCCACTAACATGATAAGCCGCTAACGGATATTGCGGAAAAGTTGTTTTTACTAATCTTATTATATCAAGATATGTGTGCGCAGGTTTTACCATTAGTATATCAGCTCCTTCTTCTATATCAAGTGAGACTTCTTTTATTGCTTCATATGCATTCCTAGGATCCATCTGGTATCCTCTTCTATCACCAAACGCAGGCTTTGAGTATGCCGCGTCTCTAAAAGGCGAATAAAATGTTGAAGCATACTTAACACTATAAGACATTATGCCTGTCTCTGTAAAACCGGATTCATCCAAAGCTTTTCTTATTGCTCCGACAACACCATCCATCATAGACGATGGTGCAATGATATCCGCACCTGCTTCGGCCTGACTTACTGCTATCATTGCATGCACTTTAAGGCTTTCGTCATTATCGATACAAGGTTTACCGTCTTTTTGTGTTATAATTCCACAATGTCCATGAGAAGTATATTCATCTGTGCATTCATCAGTAATAAGTAATATTTTGTCCCCAAAAGTCTGTCTCAATAATCTTAACGATTTTTGTATAACGCCATTTTTTGCATATGCTGAAGAGGCAAAATCGTCTTTATATGAGGGTATTCCAAAAAGTATAAAATTCTTAACTCCAGAATCATAGACTTCTTCTACAAATTTAATAAGGTGATCATTAATAGGATATCTGTTTACACCAGGCATACTATTTATTTTTTCTGGTTCATTTATGGTTTCCTTGACAAATATTGGTTGTATGAGATTTGAAGGAGTAAGTTGTGTTTCAGAAACAAGATCTCTTATGAGCTTATTTCTTCTCATTCTCCTTGGTCTTAGAGTTGGAAATGTTACCATTATTTAATATTTCGAAAGCTTGGTTAATGTAGTTTGCCATATCTTCATTTTTTCTAATGCTTTCAAAGACCGGAGAGAAGATTTTTTTGAGCATCGAGTTTGACATTTTATTAAGAATAATTTTTATCTCCTCTTTATCATCAATATGCTTGAGTATCTCCTCATAGGCTCTTTCTATCTCTTGTTCTCTAATATATTCAATTTTCTTCATAAAACTAGAAATTAATCTATTTTGATTATATTTGATTATTTCATTTTTGAAATTTTCTATCTCTTTGGGTATTAGTTCTTCAGCTTTTTTTAAACTAATTTTCTTGGTTTCTAGTACTTTTTCCGAAAGTGCCTTTAGATCGTCTAATGTTATGACGTTCTCTCCTTGAACAATTCTAGGAATAGATAAGTCAATAACTATCTTAGGGTTAGGTAGTTTTATCTTCTTATCGTAATAAATAGCCATAAAAACAATATCTTTTGAATTTATTTTATCAAAATCTAGTTTTTCAGCTTTATAGCCATATTTTCTGGCTATTTCTTCAGCTCTCTCATAAGTTCTATTAAATATAGTAACATTTTTTGCACCTTCATTATGCAACATCAATGCTAGTTTACTTCCTATCTCTCCGGCTCCTACGATAGCTATTTGGGGAGTAGTGAGAGTACCTACTTTATGCTTTACATAATCTATAGCTAAGGCATAAACACCAGTTTTTCCTTTAGATATCTCAGTTTCTTTCCTTATTTTTCTTCCAACTTTAATCGCATTCTCAAACAAAAAACCAAGTTTTTCATTACTTAATCCCAGTTTTTTGCTTTTCTCAATACTTTCTTTGAGTTGTCTAAGTATTTCATATTCTCCTATAGCTAGAGAATCCAGACCAGATGCTACTTCAAACAGATGTTTCACTGCATTTTCTCCTTTTAGTATAAGCGCATCATTTGAGATAGACTTACCATGTACCTCATTAAGTTTTTCAAGGAATTTAGATAGCTCTTCTCTATCATTAAGGTAAAGATATGTCTCTGCTCTATTACAGGTTTGGAGTATCGCTATCTCGCCATCTATAAGTCCTTTAAACGACTCCAATTCTTGGTCTTTTACATAATGTTCATATAGTTTACTAATTCCTATAGTCTTGTATGTGTAAATTATAGAGGCATAATTGTTTATATCTATGAACTCCTTATTCATTTATTATCACCTTTGCTCTATCTAACGCTAACTCTAATTTTCCTTCTTTTATATAATTTCTAAATATTTCATCATTAAATATTTTACTATAATATGAAAATCTCTGAGACGGATCTTTAATATTATGCTTTAACAAGTCTTTTACATGTCCCATAGCCATAACTAACTCATAAGTATCTTCGGTAAGTATCTTTTCTTGAATTAATTCAAGCATATACTTTGAAGTCAAGCTAGATTTTCCAAAAGTAGTTATTGCTATCGATAGTTTATCATCAGAATAGTAAATAGGGACTATAAAATTAGAGTCTTCTGGGTTCGTTGGATTATTACAAAGCTTTCTTTGATTTTTAGCTAATTCGCAAAGTTTATTATTTAGTTCTTTATCATTTGTAGCCGTAACTATTACGTCAAATTTTGATAAAAAATCAACAGTAAGATTTTTTGCATCTTCTTTTATTAATGTAATTTTATCTTTGTTCTTAATTAAATCTTCAGAAAATGAAAGACTGATAACTGTTATATTGGACCCATGATTAGCAAAACTTAGTGCTCTTTTTGTTCCTACCTTACCCCCTCCTACAACAAGAACCTTAAGATCCTTAACATTAATAAATAGTGGTACAAAGTTGTGAGTGTCCACAAATATCATTATAAAAATATCAAATTTAAAAGCTATGTATGAGAAGTTAAAACTACTTTAGAACCATTGGTCTAAGCCAGTCTGACGAGAAGCCCCTTTCGCTTCCCTTTTAGCTTTTGATAATCTTTCTATCCCGTTTTTAACTCTCTCCTCATTAAAATCATGATTTTTGACCAGAATTTCAATAATTTTTTCACTATCACAATTTTCAAGTTCAAGATCTTCTTTAGGTTCTTGGACATTTGGCTTAAGGAAAAGATTTCTAATTTCTTCAACATTAAATGTTATTTTACTTTTAGGTATTTCTCCTTTTTCTATTGCTTTTTCTAAGCTCCCATACTTCTTTATAATTTTATATGCAGTTTTTACGCCATACCCTTTTATACCATCTGGATTATAATCCGTACCTATGATTATTCCTATATCGATTAACTGTTCTCTTGTTATGCCTAATTTCTTTAGCAGAATTTCAAGTTCTATTAGCTCTGGTTTTATTTCAATATAGACATCTTTTCCAGGGAGTTTTCTTTTCCCTGTAAGAGTTAAATTTCTTACAAGTCTTTTAGCTCCAAAAAGTAAAGAATCATAATCTTGACTTGCTGCAGCCCAACTTAAACCAAGACTATTAATATAAGCCGCTTCGGCTTCTCCTTCTGAGGGGGCTTGCACAATAGGTATTCCCATTGCTTTCAATAACTCTTTACTTTCTTCAGCCATTTCGTTTGAAAACCTTATTGCCATCTGAGCATATTTTCTTAATTCTCCCTTCTCTACACTACCCTCTGCTTTTACTTGCTCTAGTTTCTTTTCCGCCTCTTCTTTCACTTTTCTTCTTCTCTCAAGTTCTTGAGTCTTTTGTTCTGGTGGTTTTCCATCAAAAACATAAATAGGTGTTATACCTTCTTCTAAGATACTTATAGTTCTATAAAACAACCCATTTAAATGACTTGTAATTCTACCTTGACTGTCCATTAGCGGTGTTCCATCTGGTTGTCTAATAGCAGCTAGAAACTGGTAGAGAGCGTTATAAGCATCTATACTAACTTTCTTTCCCTTAAGCTCACTAAGGCTAATATCTTTCTTTATGTCTTCAACAAGATCTGCAAGGTCAACTCCTATTCCTTTTCACCTATATAATTAATCATTCTAACATTCTCTCTTATTAACGTTACTGTAATCAAGCCTCTAATTTCAAGTTTCATTAACGCTTTTAAAAAATCGGAGTAAGCTATTTCGTAATCTACGCTTTTTTTAACTTCACTATATAGGTCTTCATCAGTAATAGGGGCGTTTCGTTTTTTTAAGATCTCTAAGATAACATAGTATAGTGGTACTTCTCTCCACATTAACTTCACGCAAATGTGCTTGGTTTAACATAAGCCCTAGGTAGTTGCTGTCTTGCTTTGTCTATCCAGTTCTGATAGAATTGTACCATGTCTGTGGTAACTGATGGTCTTACTTTCTTCAATGCGATATCGAAATGCCTTCTCTCAACAAGTGGTACATTCTCCTTCATGCACTCTTTAATCTTTGCTATTCTCTCCTCATTACCATTCTTTGTCACAGTTTGATCAGCTTTTTTCATGCACTCTGTCATTTCTTCTCTTATTGCTCTTAGGGTAGCTTCTCTAACTAATGCGGCTATGTCAGCTCCAGTGTAGCCTTCAGTTTTCTCTGCTAACTCATCTAATGATACATCCTCAGCTAATGATACATTCCTTGTGTGTACTCTTAGAATATCTTTTCTAGCATTCTTATCTGGTGGAGGAACATAGATAAGCCTATCAAATCTACCGGGTCTCAACAAAGCAGGATCAAGTATATCTGGTCTATTAGTAGCAGCAATTATTATAACATTTTCTAATTTTTCAATTCCATCCATTTCTGCTAGTAATTGATTAACTATTCTTTCTGTTACTCCACTATCTGATGATATTCCTCTCATTGGTGCTATTGCATCAATCTCATCAAAGAATATTATTGTTGGTGCTGCTTGTCTAGCCTTCCTAAATATTTCCCTAATTGCTTTTTCACTCTCACCAACCCATTTAGAGAGTATTTCTGGTCCCCTAACAGCTATGAAGTTTGCACCACTCTCAGTAGCAACAGCCTTTGCTAGCATAGTTTTACCAGTACCAGGTGGGCCAAACAACAAAATACCCTTTGGCGGTTCTATTCCTACGTTTTCATAAGCTTCACTAAACTTCAACGGATATTCTACTACTTCTCTTAACTCTTCTTTAACTTCTTCTAATCCACCTATATCTGCCCAGTGTACTTCTGGTACTTCTACGTAAATTTCCCTAAGTCCGCTTGGTACTATATCCTTAAATGCTTTTATGAAGTCGTCCATATTTACTTCCATTTTTTCAAGGATTTCTGGCGGTATCTTATCCTGGTTTAGATCAATTACTTGTAAATATCTTCTAAGCGCATTCATTGCAGCTTCTCTAACTAAAGCTGACAAATCAGCTCCAGTATATCCATGTGTCATATCAGCTAGCCTATCAAGGTCAACATCTTTCGATAAAGGCATATTCCTTGTGTGAATCTGAAGAATCTCTAATCTCCCTTGTTTATCTGGTAATGGAATTTCTAGCTCTCTATCAAATCTCCCAGGTCTTCTTAATGCAGGATCTACCGCATTTGGTCTATTAGTAGCAGCTATAACTATAACATTGCCCCTATTTTCAAGCCCATCCATTAATGTAAGGAGTTGTGCCACTACTCTTCTTTCTACCTCTCCTATAACCTCATCTCTCTTTGGTGCTATTGCATCAATTTCATCAATGAATATGATTGCTGGTGCATGTTTTTTAGCATCTTCAAAGATTTCTCTAAGTCTTTGTTCACTTTCACCATAGAATTTACTCATAATTTCCGGTCCATTGATTGAAGTAAAGTACGCTTCGGTTTCATTTGCTACTGCTTTAGCTAGGAGCGTTTTTCCTACTCCAGGTGGTCCATAAAGTAGAATCCCTTTTGGTGGTTCTATCCCTAGTCTTTTGAAAAGCTCTGGATGTTTTAGTGGTAGTTCAACTAGCTCTCTAATCTTTTGTATTAGATGTTTCATTCCTCCAATATCTTCATATGTTACTCTCGGATATCTAGCTTGTTCTGCAGGTTTTTCTGAGATTGTTATGCTCGTTTCATCCGAGACTATTACAACTCCTTGTGGTCTAACTTGAACTACTGTAAATGGGATTGCTTGTCCTAAAACTGGTATTAGAACTGTGTCTCCTTCTACTAAAGGATAGTCTTTCAATTTTTTCTTAACGTAAGATATAAAACCTGGGTCTACAGTTATAGAAAAGTTTGATGGAGCAAGTTTTATACTTGCTGCAATTTTTGGAGAAGCTTTTCTAACGATTACTTTATCACCTATTGAAACTCCTGCATTTTTTCTTGTTATTCCATCCATTCTAATAATGTATTTGTCTTCTTCCTCAAGAGCGTCCTCTGGTGCCAAAGGCCAGGCTATTGCAGCTGTTTTCCTTTGTCCTTCAATTTCAATTATCTCTCCAGCATTAACACCTATCTGATTTAATAAATCAATGTCTACTCTGACTTTTCCTCTTCCTACGTCCTTCTGTCTTGCTTCTACTACTCTTAATACTAACTCCTTCTTGCCGGAAGGAGGAATTTCAGCGCCAGCACTCAAAACTTATCTCCAAAATATGTATATAAATACTGTGGTATAAGAACTTAAAGTATAATTAGATTAAAAACCTAGTCTTGTTACTCCGACAACTTCCGCGTGGCTTACTCCTTCAATTCCATTTATAGTTTCTTCGAGTACGTCAGTACCTCCTTCCACGTTTTCTGGCATCTGTATATATGCCACTAATGCTTTCAATCCATACGCAATTGGTTCTGTCTCCTTTCTTACCAGTTTGTAACCTTGTGGTAATTTCTTCCCTATTTCTTCATATAGGTTATCAATATTTACTTCATCACTATCTGGATAAACTTTCACCACTACTAAAACGTCTGTCATCCAAACCACCTTATGGTCCTTCAAAACCACACTTTGGACATACATATGTGACTATATGCTTCCTGCAATAGTAACATCTTCTTATTACTATCTCTCCACAGTTTGGGCAATAGAACTCTACACCTTTTTCTCTAGGGTGAATAAGTTTACCGCAACTTGAGCATACTGGTGGCTCAATTTCCTCTCTTAAACTTAATCTGAAATTTAGACTCATTGTATTACATAGTTTTTAATTAGCTTATAAATTCTCTCTTTTTGATGGCTACAAAAATGGTAATAGTAGTTAGAACTGACTTGAATATGGGAAAAGGAAAGACAGCAGCACAAGTAGCACATGCAGCAGTATCACTAGTTCTCGATATTCTAAATTCTAGTAATAGCAAGTGGAAAGAATGGTTATATGAATGGTTAGATGAAGGACAGCCAAAAATCGTTGTAAAAGTTCAAAACTTAGAAGAGCTTAATAAGAGATATGAGGAAGCAATGAGATTCAATTTACCTGCAGTAATAATACAAGATGCTGGAAGAACTCAGTTGGAACCAGGTACTACTACTTGCTTAGGTATAGGTCCAGCACCATCAGAAATAATTGATAAAATTACTGGTGATCTAAAATTACTCTAACACCTCATGAAATTGATATATTACTTGGAATGGAAAAATACTTTATAGAAGAAGATTGGGAACGACTTAGCGTTTCTATCCCAAGACCCGATGGATTTAAAGTAAGCGAAGAAATATCTCATAGACCTGCTTCTGAATGGAAAGGAGAGCAACAAGGTAAATATGCAGTATATCTTCTGAGGAAAAAAGGAATTGATCATTTTACAGTAATTAATAAAATAGAAAAAATTTTACATAGTAAAGTCTCATATATAGGAATTAAGGACACAAACGCTATTACAGAACAATTAATATATACTGTTAATAATGGGAACATAGTCGAAAAATACGAAGAAGAAAATTTTTCCATTAACTTTATGGGATTTAGCAACACAAAGTTTGATCACACGGGGAATATATTCGATATAGAATTAATAGCAAATAATGATGAAGAACTTAAAAAGAGAGTTGACAAAGTGTTGGAAATTAAATATCTGCCCGCTTTTATAGGTTACCAAAGGTTTGGCACTAGAAGACCAATAACTCATCTAATCGGGAAGATGATTGTTTTACGTGATTGGAAAGGTGCAATTGATTTTCTTATTGGACACCCTTTTGAGAGTGAAAGCGAGATAGTAAAAAGAGCCAGAAAGGCATATATGAAAGGAGACTATAAAGAGGCATTAGAGTTATTCCCCAAAAAGTTTAGAGATGAAAGAATAGCTCTCAAATTTATTTTAAAAAATGAAGAGCCATTATCTATTCTAAAAAAGTTACAGACTCCATTGTCTTTCTTTGTTGAAGCATATCAATCCTATCTTTTTAATAAGTATCTATCGAGGATTATTGATCCAAAAAAGGTAGAGAGTAATCTAACCCTTCAAATTCCAGATTCATATGATAGATGTGATTCTTTATGTAGTGATATATTTAAAGAGGAGGGAATAGTAAACTCAAGTTTTAGAATAAAAGAACTGAAGATAAACATAAGAAGTTTAGTCAGAAGGGCATACATGGAAACTAGGAATTTGAAAATGAATAATAAAAAAATTTCATTTGCTTTAGACCGGGGTATGTACGCAACTATTGTGATAAGAGAAATTACAAGAGCTGATCCGAGAACTTTTACTTAGGGTGTTAGTCTTTTTTTGTCTCTAGGGAATAGTACAATTTCTTTTACACTTTGTATGCCTGTTAACATAACCATTAACCTTTGGAGTCCCATTCCAAAGCCTGCGTGTGGTGGCATTCCATAATCAAACCATCTTAAGAAGAACTCAAAGCTTTCTGGTTTTAGGCCTTTTTCTCTTATTTTTTGCTCTAAAACTTCTTTTCTATGATTTCTTGTACTACCAGATACTATTTCAAGGAATCTGTATATCAAGTCAAAACTCTCGCTAAGTTGTGGATTTTCATCTTTTGATTTAGTGTAGAACGGTCTAGCTTCAGAAGGCCAATCAATTATATAGTACAAATCTTCTTTTAATTCCTCGTTTAATATTCTTAGTTCTGGTGTCCCTATATCATCTCCGAATTTGATATTGTATCCTTTTCCTCTTAGTATTTCTATCGCTTCAGTATATGTTAATCTTCTCAAAGGTAAAGTTATATTAGGTGGTTCATAATTTAATATCTTTAGTTCATCTTTTGCTTGTTCTTTTATAGTCGTTACTATATTATAAATAGTTTTTTCAAGAAGTTGCATAACATCATTATAGTCTGCAAAAGCCATTTCTAAATCCATGCTTATGAACTCAGCTAAATGAAATGGCGTGTCTGACTCTTCCGCTCTCCATGCAGGTGCTATCTCAAATACTCTTTCTACGACGCCTGCCATTAATTCCTTGTATAACTGCGGGCTTTGAGCTAGAAAAGCCTCTTTACCAAAGTATATCACTGGGAATAGTTGAGCTCCTCCTTCAGTGGCTGACGCAATTATTTTTGGTGTGAATATTTCTACAAATCCTTCTTTATATAGAGTTTCTCTAAATGATTTTAGAGCTAACGATTGTATTTTAATTATAGCCTGCATTTCTTGTCTTCTTAGATCTAATACTCTTTCTCTCAATCTAGTATCTATATCTGCCTTTACTTTGCCAGAAACGTCGAGTGGTAATGGGGCTTTTGCTTTATTAAGAAGCACTATCTCGTTAGCATGAATCTCTACCCCTCTAGGTGCCCTTTTATCCGCTTTCACAGTTCCTCTAACTTGTATTACGCTCTCTTGAGTTAGCTCCTCAGCTACTTTGTAAGCGTTAGAATTCTTGTCTACTACTATTTGACCTAAACCACTTCTGTCTCTTAATACTATAAACTTCTTTCCTCCTAAATCACGCATTAAGTGAACCCATCCAGCTAATACAACTTCTTTCCCGTCCAAATCTTGGCTAATGTCTGCAATAAAATGGCTTCTGTACACTTTTTACTCCACCCTTATTTTTATTGGTATTTCATGGATTTTAGAAAGAGCTTCTTCTAACGAGTTCTCATCTGCTGGTAAGAATCTTTTTTCACCTTTAGCAATTCTTATTACATATTGAACTGAGCCATTAGGTAGCCATACTGTGTTCACTCCCAAAACTCTTGCTGGTGACAATAATTGAGAGGCAGTAGATTTGATATTATTACTTTTTTCTATTATTCTTACTTTCACTCCAAGTTTTTCTTGTAGAGCTTTTGCAACTTTTATCCATTTTTGAGGTGACATTGAAGGTGAACTAGTTACTAAGAGTATCAGCAAATTGTCTACTTTAAACGCCTTATGATATACAGCATCTTTTAGTTCTTTAAATTGTGTCTCTTCCAGTTCTAATAGGATTTTCATCACATCTACTTCATATTGCTCTACTTCCCCCTTGTCTATCAGGGATTGGCAGCGATTGCATAACAATCCGCTTTTTACACAAATATAGTCTAGCGGTATCTTCATCTTCTTTCAACTCCGCCTTTTACCGCAATACTTTTTTTGAACTGACTCATATTATTGAATCGGGGTTAAAAATGCCACTCACCGATCCAGTAAAGCTTCAAATCGTACAACAAAGAGTATTTTTAAAGAAAGTATGTAGAAATTGTGGAGCATTAAACTCTATTAGAGCAACAAAATGTAGAAGATGTCACAGCACAAATTTAAGACCAAAGAAGAAAGAACTGCCAGCTAAGAAAGGATGACATTATATTTTTATTCCAACTAAGTCAAGTCTGTCTCGAATACTTTTTGAGTTCTCTTCGAAGAGATCTATATGCGATTCTAAGTATTTTTTATCTATACTTAACTTCCCTTCTCCAATTAAATAAACAATAGTTTTGAGTTCATCTTCATCTTCATCTCTAAATGCATTAGTTTTAAGTAAAATATAATCTTCTAGTCTAATTATCTTAAATTTTTCTTTTCCTATTTTTACTTCTGTCGCATTTTCTATAATACCTTGTGGTACGAAGAAATCTTGAATATTCTCATACATATCTACCTGTAACTGGTCATCATCCACTGTAGCTATAATTCTCGGTGTATCGATCGGAGTTCTACCAAAATCCCATCCTCTATCAAATGCAAAATCCCTTATTTTATCTTCATCAACAAATACACTAAGACCTAAAACGAAGAGATCAACATCGCTCTCTGTACCTTTTCTACCAAGACTTATATCGAGGATTGTGTCTCCAATTATCACAAAATCCGTCAGTTGTTTTATTTCTGATAAAACGTCTCCAACTTTGGCAAAAGGAATCAAAATCTCACGTGTAAAATGATTTAACAAACATTAAAATATTTTAGCTCGTTATTACATATAAATTGTTGCCGGGGTGGCCGAGCGGACTAAGGCGGCGGGCCGCAGAGTTTAACGTGAACACCCGTTATTTCACGGGTTCGAATCCCGTCCCCGGCTTATATTTAAAAAATTTATACTTTACTTCAACTGTATAATCTTGTGAGTCAACCTAAAAGAAAGGAGGAAACGATAGGCAGAGAGACCAAAGGAGATGAAGCAATAGCATATACATTCAAGGAATTAGAAATTAAAGATATATTTACTACTTATTCTATTCCAACATTTTTAGCAGAAAGACTAAAACAATATGAAGTTAACATAAATTATGCTTCTAGCACTAGAGAAGCCGTTATGATGGCCGATTCTTATGCTAGGGAGAATAATGGATTAGGAGTTGTTCTTCAATCGCCAGGCGTGTATTTAACAGAAGCTGTAGACATTATAGCTCAAGCATTTATTGATTCTATACCTCTTTTACTTATTGGAACTCTTAGATCCTATAGAGATGTTGGCAGAAGTAGAATAGGTGAATTGAAAACCCCAGATGATTTAATGAATATATTAGCGCCGATTACTAAGATTCGTGAAAGAGTAGTTAGCATAGAGGAAATAATCATAACCATAGAGAAAGGATATAAAGAAGCGCTAAGTAATAGAAACAGACCTGCTTATATAGAAATAGCTGAAGATTTATTTAGGCTTAAGGCTTATCCATTATCTCCAGCAGAGCAAAAGCCAGAGAAGAAAACACCAGATAAAACAACAGTAGCTAAAGTAGCAGAAGTTCTTTCAAATTCAAAAACTCCAGTAATCATTGCAGGTTATGGAGTTTTAGCATCTAACTCATTCAATGAGTTAAAAGAGCTAGCTGAGCTTTTAGATGCACCAGTTATTGCAACATTTAGAAGTAAGGGAGTTTTGCCTGCTTCTCACCCTCTTTATGCTGGTGAGGGATTGGGATTATTTGCAACAGATGAAGGTAGCAAAGTTTTAGACGAAGCGGATACAGTTTTGGCTTTAGGTACTAGGTTTTCACAATTGTCAACTGCCGGATGGTCAATGAAATTTAAAGGGTACATAGCTCACAATAATATCGACGGCGAGGATATAGGTAAAATTGTGATGCCACAAATTCCAATTGTTGCCGACACTGGATTATTCTTGAAAGAACTGCTCAATCAGCTAAAAATGAAAATCAAAGAGCCCATAAAGAGAGGCTCTGCTTCTAAGATTTCAGCCTATAGGAAAATCCATATTTTAGATTCACATGGAGGATTATGGCCTTATGATATAGTGAGAGTAGTTCAACAAACAAAGTTTGATAAAATATTTATAGATATTACTGCCCCAACGTTAGATTTTGTTAGATTACCAATAGATAAACCATTTGCTTGGATAAGTAGTGAGTCATTACTTGAAAGGACAATCGCAATTGGTGGAGTAGTTAGGGCAAATAACAATAAAGTTTTAGGTATAACTGATTTACAAGGAGTTATGCAAAACTTAGCAGTCTTACAATCTAGGCTCAACAAGGCTAAAGGAACCTTGCTTATTCTTAATGATGGTGGGAGTACAACTCTAGATGCAGTTTCGTCTGACGTGCCTACTATAAGCAAGACTCCTTTACAGTTATCAATTGATGATTCAATATTAGAAAAAATTCTTGGCGCTAGAACTATATACAGTGTCAGCCAACTTAAGTCGGAATTTGAGAATTTGAAAGAAGACAGAATAAACGTATTAAATATAAAAATTGAACCTGATTATAAGTCTGTTATTTTTTAATAATAATTTGTTAAATTAATTTTCAAATATTCTTAAATACACATATAAGCCATTTAGGTTTATCTGGAAGAACTATGGACCCGCGGGGATTTGAACCCCGGACCTCTGCCGTGTGAGGGCAGCGTCCTAACCAGGCTAGACGACGGGTCCCTTATTAATTTTTCATAATTTGCTTAAATACCTATTGCTACTACAAATCCTTCCTTAAAATCTCCAATATCCGGGTCTAAGTTTATTGCATCGAGTCTCTGTTTTATATCGCTTAAGTTTAATAATCTGACAGAAAACTCAGTAAAAATTTCCCTTGCTTTTTTATAAATTTTCATCGCTTCATCATAGTTTTTCGTATAAGCATATATCCCTGCTCCCTGAAGTATTGTTGACCCTAAAAATGATTTCACTTGATAATATTGTATGGTCTTCCTTTTAAGCAATTTCTTTTACAGTTATCACATAGTATGCTAAAGATTATTATTGGTGCTAATAGTGGTATTCAAATTTCCGAGAAAGTTATCGAGGCTTTAAAAAACAGAGGTATTGAGTTTACTCTAGAGTTAGATTTATTAAATGATTCTTATATAGAATTTGAATTAGACAACAAAACTGTTGTTTTAGAGTCAGAAGACGAACTAATAAAAATACTAGACTATTTTGATGGTAAAAGAGGAGGAGATGATTTTGAAAACGGAAGCATTGGTATTTCAAGCAACGTTTTATCCTATTCTATGATATCTTAATTACGTGAAAGTGATTTTAGGCGCAGGAATTGCGGGATTAATTATAGCAAACAGTAAGAAAGAGTCTATAGTTATTGAACAACAGCCCAAGTTAGGAGGTATATTTGTATATGATGAGCTATTAGGTCTCAAAATTCCATTTCACCCACCGCTTCTTAACTCTTATTTTGATTATTTCGAATTAAAGGAAGTAAATTTTCGTATATTTTCAAAAAAAGAAAAATTTATTCTAAATAAACTAAAAGCTCAGGAGATACCAAAGTGGCTATCTTTCAATGAGAGAATGTATTATATTACTAATTTAATTGAAAAAATTGAGTATTTGAGCAAAAATATCAGAGTTATACATTCTAATATTAAAAAGATTATTAAAGATAAGATAATTACAAATAATGGAGTTATAAACGCAGATGAAATTTATTCTACTATATCTAGAAAATATACAAACGAACTCTTTGGAAAGAGAAGTGAATTAAAGAGTGTTTCTTTTGTCGAGCTCATAGCGATAGTCCCAAAAAGAGAAAGGCAGTGGGATATTTATATTAATGGTGATGACGGTTTATCTTTTTCTCATATAATTAACGCCTATTGGATTAGCGAACAATACGATGTGTTTTATGTTTTGATTCCTTTTGTGGCGTCTCCACCCGTTTGGGATAAAATATACAGTGATCTTAAAAGAGAACAAGTAATTACAAAAGACGAGATTATAGGATTTAGATCAAGAATAATTAGAGATGGAATTCTTATTGGAGAAGAAAATGACGAATACATAGGGAATATAAAAATGTGTGGCAGGCTTGGTAAATGGAAGAATTTTACATTAGCTGAAGTAGTTCTTGATAGTCTGAAATGCTGAAATCTTCCACGACTTTTTTTGCCTTAAGTGCAGATTGTTCATAATCTAACCCTTTCAGCCTATAAAAGAAATAAGATGCGATCAGAACATCCCCTGTTCCAGTCTTATAGTTTCCTATATTATCAGCCTTAAAGAATTTCTTATTATTACTAGTATACAACTCAAATCCTTGTTCGTTATAAGAGATCAAAAGCTCTTTAAAACCTATTTGAAAAAGTAAATTTGTACTTAATTCTGATTTTTGAAATTCTTCAATATTACTATGGAAAGCAAGATAATTATTAGATTGCGGTAACCTTGTTTTAGTATATTTAATTTCCTCTCCAATAACACAGTTTCTTATAAACCCTTGAATATCTAGAGCTATCGGTATATTAGGGATAAGAGAAAGATCTATTTCATTACATACTGGGTTGATTATAATCCCAGAAAACATATCTTCTTTTATATTCAATTTTATCTTTTTCTCTGGCTTCGAAATAAGTATAAGTCTTCGTTGAGTTCCTTCAAATAAGTGCTTAAATTTAACTGTATTTTCATTTTCTATTATATTATAAATCTTTAAGAAGTAAGGTATTTTGAAATTGAAATCCTTACCCAATATAGAATATACATAAGGTTCTCCACCTAACTTAGCTATAGCAAAACCTGAGTATAGCGGGGGACCACCAATTTGTTTTTTCCCGTTTATTATATCTATCGTAAAATTACCGCTAATAAGGATCTTTATAATTACTCTTCCCCCTCTTCTTCCTCTTCCTCTATTTTTATTCTTTCCTCTTCTTCCTCTTCCTCCCTTTCTTCTTTCGTGAGCCAAAGGCTAAGTTTATGTGCTTTTATGTGCTCTTTCAGATCTTCAAGGCTAAAGAAATAACTCCCGTGCTCTGGAGTTCCTCCTTTTTTACATTGTGGAACACAATAAGGGCAAGCATATAACTTAGATATTTCATCAAAACAAATTTCTGTTTTTTTATTGTCTATCTCTATCGTTAACAATTTCCAATTCGGTATCCATCTAGTAGTCGAGGACATAATAGTGTTATTTATCATGTAAGATATTAAACTTTAATTGCTACTTTATAGCAATAATGTTTTAAAGCTAGTTGAATATATTTTATTTGGAGAAATAATTTGTCTTCATCCTCACTTCTTCAAGCCCCCCTTAGTATAAAAACTATGTATGACATTGCTGAATTTATTATAAGAGCCGCTCAGATGATTAAACCTGAACAAGCAAATAAAATGGTGGAAGTATTAACTAATTTTTATTATAATAATAAGAACGGTAAAGTTTTAGTAATGGGAGCAGGTAGAAGTGGTCTAGTAGGAAGATCTTTCGCAATGCGTCTTCTTCATCTAGGTTATAATGCCTATGTATTGGGTGAAACAATAGTTCCTGCTATAGGCGAAAAAGATATAGCTATAGCAATATCTGGTTCTGGAAGAACAAAACTTATCTTAACTGCTGCAGAAGCAGCCAAAGAGGCAAAAGCCACATTAATTACAATAACAAGTTATGCAGATAGTCCTATAGGTAAGATTTCTGATGTAGTAGTTGAAATCCCTGGAAGAACTAAGTATTCTAACAATGAAGATTATTTTGCAAGGCAGATTTTAGGTATTACAGAACCGTTAGCTCCTTTAGGTACGTTATTTGAGGATACTACCCAAGTATTCTTAGATGGTATTGTAGCAGATTTGATGGTGAGACTTAAGAAGACCGAAGAGGATTTGCGCGTAGTTCATGCTAATATCGAATTATAATCACCTCTCTCCCACTCTACTTTAATATTTATTTGAATACATGGATAATAGTAAAACTCAAAGTTTCAAGTTTTTCATTGTTTTTACACTAATAATCTCTATATTGGCTGTATTGAGTAAAAGTATAATCTTTATAGTTTTAGATGTTTTTATTTTGGCTTTCTTTTTCTTTATGTATAGAAAACAAAATGGATATGTTCTTTCCAAACTATTTCTTATTTTTAAATTTAACCAGAAAACAGAAGATTTCTCTGACCAAACTATAATCAAGGAAGGAATATTAAAGAATAACAGAGGGGTTAAAGGAGTTTTAGTTGTTGATGATATACCATTTGATTACAGAGATTTAAGTGAAGAAAGCCTAAGATCTAAAATAGTTGCATTTCATAAAGTCTTAGATGTTTTAGGAGATGTAGATATAATATTTAAAAAACAAACAATAGATAAGAATAATTTTCTTGAGAAATTATTTCTTAAAGCTCAAAATCTAAGAGTCATTATTGAAGCTGACCCATCTAATGAGAAAGCTAAACATGAACTAGATATGATTCAGTCAATGATAAAGAAGATAAATGAAGGAGAAGCACCATTTAGATATGCAGTATTCTTCTTGATAAACAGTAACTCAGAAGAAAATGCTTTAGCTTCCTTACAATTACTGAAAAAAGGATTAGAAAGTGTAGGAATAAAATCTAGGTTGGCTTCAAAAAACGAAATAACTAATTTGCTACAAGACAAAATTAGCGTAAAAGCACAAGGTTTCCCTACACAGATCCCCTTTTTAACGGCTTTCTCCTTGCCTAAATCCCCAAGATTTGAGTTTTTTGATGATGGTATATATATTGGAAGGGAAATAGGGAATAATAGAGCTGTTTTCTGGAATTATAGTAAAATGTTGAACCCTCATGTGCTTCTGATAGGACCTACTGGGGCTGGAAAGACTGAGTTCCTAGTAAGTCTAGGCTATAAAATTAATCTATTTTCAGAAATTCCAGTAGTGTACTTTGACGCTAAAAGTGATATTAAGCTAAGATTAAAAAAATATAACATAAAAACGAAGATACTAAATCCTTTGATTTATAGTCTTGGACTACTTGATGCTAATGGGGTAAACTTAGATTCTTATATCTCTCAATTAGAGAATATATTAGAAAATAGTTTCAAGCTGGATAAATATACTTCCTCCATTTTATATAGGATTATTAGGATTATTTTCTACAAATATGATAATCCTACATGGGATAATGCACTAGAGGAGTTAGAATCGCTGGATTTACCAACCCAGATCAAAGCATATTTATATAGGATAATCTCGCAAGTGAAGGATTATGATATAGACAGAAAGAATAATATAAATGATGCGATTCTTGGAAACGATATTTATGTTATAGATCTTTCACTAATAAAATCAGAAGAAATTAGAAGACTTATTATGTTATCGGTTCTCATAAAAATTTATAATAAATATAATGTTGCAGATGATAAATTGAAAATTGCTATAGTTATTGATGAAGCATGGACTATAATAAAGGATTCTTCCGAATACTCAATAATAATGGATCTAATAAAGAGAGGAAGAGGGTTTGGTATTATGTTGCTTATGGCAACTCAGAATATAATGGATTTAGGTCAATTCTCCGACATCTATTTACAAAATATTGGTCTTGTCGCCTTCATGAATAATGGAGATAAAAAGTTCTGGCATGAAGTATTACGATTTGTAAACATACCGGATACAGAAATAGAAAATCAATTGACCTTCCTGGGAAGGGGGGAAGCTTTAGTTCATTTTATTACAGATCCACGGCCAGTAATATTGACTTTAGATTCTCTAGTAAGAAACCCTCTCCAGGATTGATTGAATTGCAACTTTTATCTTATTATAAGTTATATCATCCTTAACGTTTTTTATAATGATTTCTTTAAGTTCTTCCTTGTCTAACATAATATCATAGTCAATTTTACTTCTATTTTTTTCATTTTCTAGTATTTTAGTAAGTACATTTATATAAATTTTATTTAAATTGGTTTTTCCTTTAACTATGACTCTCATGAGTGGCGGTGTATAATAAATTTCCGCTAATATCTCTCCTCGTGAATTTTTTACTACATCCATACTTCCTTTATTTCCTTTTATCACTCCCTTATACCCTTCAGTCTCAATAAGGCTAAGTAAATACTCATAAAATTCCAATTCCTTCTTTAAATTAGCAATTTTTTCCTCTAAGAACTTCTTTAATTCGTCTGTTGTTATACTCATAATATACTACTGTATATGCTTAAAATACTTATAATCCTATTGCTCTGTGGTTAAAAGATGATAAGAGTTGCAGTAATAGGCGGTTCTGGTTATACAGGAGGAGAACTACTAAGACTATTAGCTGTTCATCCAAAAGTTGAGGTAACATATGTTACATCAAGAGAATATGCAGGGAAACCAATTACATTAGTCCATCCAAATTTAAGAGGATTTTATAGTATGAACTTTTCTCAGTTTTCTTTAGATAAGCTAGGTGAAAAAGCCGACGTAGTATTCCTAGGTCTTCCTCATAAGGTCTCGGTAGAGTATGTACCAAAACTTTTAGAAATGGGCCTTCAAGTTGTTGACCTAAGTGCAGATTTTAGATTGAAAAACCCTGAATTATACAAGGTCTGGTATGAGTACGAACACCCTTACCCAGATCTATTAAAGAAAGCAGTATATGGCTTACCAGAACTACATTATGAAGAACTTAAGAACGCAAAACTTATTGCATCACCTGGTTGTAACGCTACAGCAACCATACTTGCATCAGCACCACTTGTGGCTTCTGGACTCTTGGATGTCTATAAGTTAGTGAGTGATGTAAAAGTCGGGAGTAGCGAAGGCGGAGCTAAACCTAATGAAGGTAGTCATCATCCAGAGAGGCAAAATGCAATTAGGCCATATGAAGCTACCGGCCATAGGCATGCTGCTGAAGCAGAACAAGAACTAAGCCTTTTGGCAAAAAGAGAAGTGAAAGTTAGTTTAGTCCCACATGCTGTTAGCAGTGTAAGAGGTGCTTTGGCGTCTGTCCACGCGTGGTTAAACGAAGACATTTCTGAAATGGATTTATGGAAGAAATCAATAGAATTCTATAGGGGTAGAAAATTTGTGCGCATAATAAGAAGTAATATCCATCCATACCCAGACCCAAAGTTCTTAATAGGAAGTAATTTTGCTGATGTTGGTTTCGCAATTGAAAAAAGAGTTGAAAGAGTTACTATGTTCGCGGCAATAGACAATCTTATGAAAGGAGCAGCAGGGCAAGCTGTCCAAGCATTTAACATTTCAAGAGGTTTTGAAGAGGATGAAGGACTTAGATTACCACCATTGAGGCCTGCGTAATATGATAGTAGTAAAAGCTGGCGGTAGAGTAATAAAAAATAACTTGGATAAACTTATAGAAAGCCTTGCCAATCTTAATGAAAGCGTTATTTTTGTGCATGGTGGAGGAGACCAAGTTTCAGAGACCTCCAGAAGACTCGGAATAGAACCAGTTTTTGTTACCTCACCTGAAGGGATTAGAAGTAGATACACAACAAAAGAAGAACTAGAAGTATTCATAATGGTAATGAGCCTTATCTCAAGACAGATCGTTTCAAAACTTTCAGATAGAAAAAAGGCCATAGCCTTGACCGGAGCTGATGGAAATACAGTGATAGCTGAAAGAAAGAAAAAAATAATTATCATAGATGAAAGAGGCAGAAAGAGAATAATTGACGGTGGTTTTACAGGGAAGATAAAAGAAGTAAATGCGTCATTAATTTTAGACTTATTAAAGAATTTAAATCTGTTAGTTTTTGCGCCTCTGGCATACGATCCCAGTGAAAAGACTTTACTAAATGTTGACGGAGATCAGATGGCATTTGCAATAGCTACTGCAATAAAAGCTGATGCACTTATACTTCTAAGTGATGTAGATGGTGTACTTGTGGACGGAAAAGTGGTAAGCAATTTAAACAAAGAAGATGCTAAAGAATTATCAAAAAAGATAGGGCCTGGTATGAATAGAAAACTATTAATGGGTGCAGAAGCTATTGAAAATGGAGTAAAAAAAGTAATAATTTCGTCTGGGTTAGTGGAAGACCCAATTTCAAATGCACTTAAGTTAAATGGGACGGTGATTATGTGATGGCTAATGTAGATGATAGTGACCTAAAGATCCTTGAGATATTGAGAAAAAACGCTAGAACACCTTATACTACAATAGCTAAGGAACTAAAAATAAGCGAAGCTGCAGTTAGGAAAAGAATTGAAAAATTAATAAAAATGGGAGTAATAAAGCGTTTTACAATTGATTATGAGCTGGAAAATGAAATAAGAGCAATAGTTATGGTAAAAACAAATCCTCAAATTCCAACACCAGAGATTTCTAAGAAAATTATAAAAATCCAAGGCGTTGAATTTGTTTATGAGACTACAGGTGATTTTGATATTCTTACTTTAGTTAGAGGAACTAACATATCCTCAATCAATAAAACAATAGATGATATTAGAAGTTTACAAGGTGTGGTTGGTACAAACAGCACAATAGTTCTTAGGGTATGGTTCTAAAATCGAACCATTTATTTTCATAAAAGCTTATCAACTACTTACTCCTTATGCTATATTTGATCCCAAAATGATATTGAAATGTCCCGTATGTGGTGGAGACGTAAATGTACCAGACGACGCATTGCCAGGTGAAATTATAGAACATGAATGTGGAGCTCAGCTAGAAGTATATATTGATCATGGAAGACTAGCACTAAGACTAGCAGAGCAAGTAGGAGAGGACTGGGGAGAGTGAGATTAGGAGTAGCATATGATTTACTAAGATGGGAAGAAAAAAATCTAATTCAAGAAGCTAGAAAATTAGGACATAATGTAACCCCAATATATACAAAGGATTTTTATTATTTTTATGATCAACAACAAGAACCATTAGGAGATTATGATATAGTTATTCAGAGAAATACTTCTCATGCAAGAGCTGTAACAACTTCGGCTATCTTCGAAAACTTAAACTACAAGATAGTAAATGATTCATTTTCACTAATAAAATGTGAAAATAAGCTTTATTCACTATCATTATTATCTGGTCATGGAATAAAGGTACCCAGAACATTAGTGGCTTTTACAAAGGAAAAAGCAATAGAAATAGCTAATAAAATGGGCTACCCTGTAGTTATAAAACCAGTAGAAGGAAGCTGGGGTAGAATGGTTGCTAAAGCAGTTGATGAAGACACTCTGAGAAACTTTTTAGAATATCAAGAATATACAACGTTACAATTTAGATATGTTTACCTAGTCCAAGAGTTTGTAAAGAAGCCCGATAGAGATATAAGAATATTTACAATCGGTGATGAGGCACCCGTGGGGATTTACAGAATAAATTCCAAAAACTGGAAAACAAATACAGCATTAGGAGCAAAAGCCGAACCATTAAAAATAGATGACGAGTTAAGGGATTTAGTGCTAAAAGTAAAAGATATAATAGGAGGATTCTTTCTTGGTATAGATGTTTTTGAGGATCCAGAGAGAGGCTATGTCGTCAATGAAGTAAATGGAGTGCCAGAGTATAAGAACACAGTTAGAGTAAATAATTTTAATGTTTCAGAATATTTAGTTAAAAAGTTAGAGGAGTGGATAAAGAAATGAAGTTTATTCAGCTTTATGGTGATAGAGGACTTAATATAGTGAAAGGAGAAGGGCAATATGTCTGGGATTCTAATGGTAAAAAATATCTTGATCTTCACCTTGGAATAGGAGTAGCATTCCTCGGTCATAAAAACAAAACAATAATAGAATATCTCACCAGACAGATGGAAAATATAATGACGTTATCAACGTCTTTCTCAACACCAATAAAAGAGGAGATGCTTAAAGAACTAGACAATGTAAAACCAGATAAAATGGACAACGTAATCCTTCTAAATAGTGGCACAGAAGCTAATGAGGCTGCTCTAAAAACTGCAAGGAAGATTACAGGCAGAAAGAAGATTATAGCTTTCAAAAATGCTTTTCATGGGAGAACAGCAGGATCACTTTCAGTTACTTGGAATAAAAAATACAGAGAACCGTTTGAACCTTTAATGTCACCCGTTGAGTTCCTAACTTTCAATAATTTGGATGAGTTGAAGAACATTGATGAGCAAACAGCAGCCGTAATAGTGGAACCAGTGCAAGGAGAATCTGGAGTAATACCCGCCAATCCAGAGTTCATGAAAGCTCTAAGAGAACAGACACAAAAAGTTGGAGCTTTACTTATAGTTGATGAAGTACAAGCAGGATTTGGAAGGACAGGGAAAATATGGTCTTATCAACATTATGATATTATTCCAGATATGTTAACTGCAGGAAAAGCCATTGGAGGCGGATTTCCAGTAAGTGCATTTTTCCTTCCAGATTGGATCGCAGAAAAATTAGAAGAAGGAGATCATGGGAGCACATTTGGAGGAAATCCAATGGCTATGGCCGCTGTTACCGCTGCATGCAGAGTTTTAAGAGAAAACAACGTACCAGAGCAAGCTAGTGTAAAAGGTGATTTATTCAGAAAGATATTGCAAGAAAAATTAAGTGATCTAAAGTCATTAAGGGAAATAAGAGGTAAAGGATTAATGATAGGTATTGATATAAGATTCCCTCCTGCAATAGCACTTAAAGTAATGCAAGATGAGGGAGTTTTAGCATTAAAAGCTGGGACAACTGTAATAAGATTCCTAGCACCATATATGATCACACAAAAAGATATGGAGGACGCAGCAGATGCAGCTAGAAAAGGAATCATTGAGACAGAAAATAAAAGAATTGCTCACTGAAATTTTATCGATTTATACACCCTCTGGAGAAGAGGGTAATGCTCTAACATTTTTTGAAAAAGTCTCAAAAGAATTTAACTTAAAACTAAAAGTAACAAGCACAAACTCATTCTTTTTGGGAGAAGGAAATATACTTTTGGCATCTCATATAGATACTGTCCCGGGGTTCATACAACCAAGAGTTGAAAATGATATAATATATGGTAGAGGCGCTGTAGATGCAAAAGGTCCTTTAATAGCAATGCTTTTTGCTGTATATTTTCTAAATGAGGAAGGCTACAAAGCTCAATTCGCTGCACTTTCAGACGAAGAAGCAAAAAGCAAAGGAGCAAGGGAACTAGTAAGTTCTGGAGCTAAATATGATTATATAATTATAGGAGAACCAACGAATACTTATGACATTGTAACAGAGTATAGAGGTGTATTACATTTAGACGTGAAATGTAAAGGAATTTCTGAGCATTCTTCTTCATCAAAGAATAATTTAATCATAGATATGGCAAAGAAGATTATAGAAATATATAAGCCTCCAAGTACATATGAAGATTTCTCTATAGTTCCTACCATATTCAAATCTGGCGAATATATAAATGTTACACCCTCTGATGCATATCTTCATCTAGATATTAGATACTCAATCAAAAATTCAAGAGAAGATATACTAAATCTAGTCAAAGATAAATTCGGTTCATGTGATATGTCCATAATAGAGGACATAGAACCAGTAAAAGTGAGTGTAAATAGTGAAATTGTAAAGTCTTTAATGAGAGGATTAATAAAACAAGGTTTCAAGCCAAGATTAGCAAGAAAAGCAGGAACTAGTGATATGAATATCCTCAAGGCAATAACTCCGCAAATTGCAACTTATGGCCCAGGCGATTCTACATTAGAGCATACGAATAATGAAAAAATTTCTACTGATGAAATATTTATAGCTATAAACACCTATATTAACGCGATTGAAGAATTATGCTCAAAGAGAAAATAAGCAGAATTATCCTTTACCCCGTTTACAAAGTATATGACAAGGTATTATGGAACCAAATAAAGGATGGCCCCTTTCCTCAGCATGTAGGAATTATACCAGACGGAAATAGGAGATGGGCGAGAGCTAACAACCTTAGTATAAATGATGCTTACTATAATGGTTATAGAAAATTAAAACAAGTTCTTCTTTGGTTATTAGAGATGGGAATAAAAAATATAACAGTCTTTGCTCTATCAACTGAGAATTGTGATAAGAGAAGTAATTTAGAACTAAATGTTATATTTAACTACATAAAGACAGGGTTAGAAGAATTACTTTACGGTGATATTATATATAAATATGAAGTAAAAGTTAGAGCTATTGGAAGATTAAATGGTCTACCACAAGATCTTTTAGAAATAATAAATCAGTTATCAAATAAAACTGAGAATTATAACAAAAGAAAACTAACACTTGCAATATGTTATGGCGGAAGGCAAGAAATAATAGATGCAACAAAGAAGTTAATAATAGACTATCAAAAAGGAAAAATAAATATGGATGACATAAATGAAGACCTTTTCAGGCAATATTTATATGATAAAGAATTAGGAGACATTGATCTAGTAATTAGATCGTCAGGTGAAGTCAGAATTAGTAATTTTCTCTTATGGCATATCGCATATTCTGAACTATTTTTCGTAGACACTTATTGGCCGGATCTTAGAAGGATTGATCTTTGGAGGGCAATAAGATCTTATCAAAAGAGAAAAAGAAATTTTGGCGCCTAGCTTATACTAATTTAATCGAGAGATAAACTGAAGCTTCGAAACATTAAAAGACCAAGTTATTAATATTAACTGATGCGATTTATTTCTATGTGTTAGTATTGAATGTTCAAGGCGCTTAAATTTATAAGTCTCCTCATTTAATAGAGTTTCGTATGGCATATTTTCAGGGAAATGACTTTAGGAAGATAACTGGTGGGCTCAAAGGAAAGCATAGAGATAAGAGAAAGTATGAATTAGGATCACCACCAACAGAAACAAGAGTAAGTACTGAAGAACTTATTAAAAAAGATAGAGCAATGGGAGGTAATTACAAGATTAGAGTTAAATATGCAACTTTTGCTAATGTTTATGATCCTCAAGCTAAAACAAGCAAAAAAGTGAAGATTATATCAGTTATCCAGACCCCTGCTAATAGAGAATATGCTAGAAGAGGCATTATAGTGAAAGGTGCAATTATACAGACAGAATTAGGTAAAGCAAAAGTCACATCAAGACCTGGTCAAGACGGTACAATAAACGCTATTTTGGTTAAAGAATGAGCCTAAGAGATTTTAAAGGAGAAAAAATAGCTATTTGGTTAGCTTATTTTTTAGCTGATAATAGAAATCATAGAAGAAAAATTAGAAAACTAAGTAAGAAAATAGATTTAAACACACTTGTTTCTGTTTGTCAAAAACTTGGTTTAAATCCTATTCCATTTCAAGATAAAATACATCCAGCTACTGGCATCTCTGGGTTAGTGATGGTTGATAAAAAATATGGTAAATATAATACAATAAAAAGAATCATGGCTGAATTAGAGTCTCAGAAAAACCGATAGTTCTTGTTTTTAATATGAAATTGAAAAATAAATAAGAAGATAATTTTACGCGGGCCCGCCGGGATTCGAACCCGGGACCTACGGGTTGCTTCCTGCAACCCATTTACCTATGCGCAGTTAAAAGCCCGCCGCTCTACCTGGCTGAGCTACGGGCCCATAAAAATGAATGTCATAAGAGTATTTAAAGTTGTTTTAGTTTGGTTACCTCGTCATTTTCGTTTGAATAAATTATAAGCAAGGCCATAGGGAAGAGATATAGCCTGGGATAAACCCGGTAATAAATTATAGAAATATTTTTTAAAGCCACCATAATAATATATTCCATATCCAATTAATGGGATGTATAATGATAAAAAGTAAGGAAAGAAAGCTGAAAGTATTCCTACTATATAATAACTCCCATAATATAAGTAACCAGTCAAGAACAAAATATTTGTAAGTCCATCGAATAATAACATGATATCGTATTTACTTCTCCATAGGTTTCTTCGCGCTTCTTTTATAGATGATTTGAAATCTTCTCTGGCATGAATTTTATTAAGATGCAAACATCTTCCCTCTGTAGGTTCCGCTCTGTATCCTAGCTTTTTTAATTTAGAATAAAGCCATATATCTTCACCTCTTTCATATCTTTCATCAAATCCTCCAATTTTTTTAATATCAGTTACGTTTAATCCTGCGCATCCTAAGTTAGGATTATTTTCTCCAACTTTTAGAGGTTTTTCTATATCCTCATCATGATACGCGTAATGCATCCAAGTAAAAGAAACACCATTTCTAAGTTTTTCTATCATTTTCACCGCGTTATTTAGTATAACGTCACTATCTAGAAATATTGCGTAATCTTCACTAGCTAACTCCAGCATTTTATTTCTAAGCTTAGCCATATTTACCTTTTTCATCCTTTTATCTTTTATATATACAATTTTACTCTTCATACTTTCAAAAAATTCTTGAATATCTTTCCTTTCACTATTATCATAAATAATTACTTTAGCATTTTCTTGTTCTAAAGCAGACCCTACAGATTTTTTTATCCATTCAATCTTATCTGAAGGGCCGATTGGTATAATAATTTCCATTACTAATTCTTACCGTAATGAGGGAAATAAAGGTAGCCGTTATAGCACACGGACTAGGAGCTAGTAAAGGATATAGTGGAGAGGGATATGTATACAAGAACGCCTTTGAGATGTTAGCAGAACATAAAATTGACTTTGTAGCAGTTAGTACGGGAAAACCCTATGATTCTTCTTTAAAAGCGGAGTATCTTTTCCCATTTCATCTACGAAGATTTGACAAATATCAAAGGCTTTTGGTATATTTTCCCGCTAAAAGATTGAAGCCAAAGGTCTTTCTTAATGTCTCCGGTACTCTTCTTCCGCTTTCCTCTACAGCACCTCACATAGTTTATGCTGGAGCCCCCGCAATCTCTTCAGTCCCCAGCAAGTACTCAAAGTCTTTTTTTTGGAAACTTTACTTATTACCATTTAAGCTCATCATAAGTAAAATGAAAGATGAGGCTAGAAGAGCAAGAATAATTGCAAACTCTTTTTACTCAGCTAAGGCAATAGCAGAGTCTTACTCTATCCCTTTGCCTGAAGTGGTATACCCTCCAGTAGACGTCGAATTTTATTCAAGAGCGTTTAGCGAACAAAAGGAAAACTATTTTGTTACAATAGGTAGATTTGAAAGGGGTAAAATGTTAGAGAATTCTATTATTTTCTCTTCCTTGAGTGGAATTAGAGGCATTCTTATAGGTAACATGAACGATAAAAAGTACTTTAGCGAGCTTGTTAAACTAAAAGAAAAACTGAATGCAAATATTGACTTCCTCCCAAATTTACCAAGGGAAGAAGTGCTAAAAGTCCTTTCAAAAGCTAAACTATATTTTCATCCGACGATAGGAGAACACTTCGGCATACCTATAGTTGAGGCTATGGCAGCAGGATTAATACCGATAGTCCCGAAAGAAAGCGGAGGAAGTGAAATAGTACCAGAATTTTCATATTCTAACTTAGAAGAAGCTGCTTTAATAGCTAAACAACTAATGAAGGAAAATTCTTTAGCTTTGAGTAAAGAAATGCATGAAAAAGCTAAGAATTTTAGCAAAGAAGTTTTCAAAAATAGAATGTATGAAGTAATACGTGGGTACTTAACTTAAAATGACTATATTTATTATCTGTCTTCTCTTTTCGCTTAATTATATAAATTAACAGCCTATCTTTAATATATGGTTTACATAATTACTGGTGGAGCTGGCTATATCGGCGGCCATTTAACAGATTACTTACTTACTAAAGACGAAGTGATTGTAATAGATGATTTCTCTTATGGCAAGTACGTTAATCAGAAAGCAACATACATAAGAGCCGACCTAAGAAAAGACTCGGAAATAAAAATACCAAAAGAGTCTGTAATTTTCCATTTAGCTGCAAACCCCGATGTGAGAACATCTATGATAGACCCGGTAGAGCACTTTGAAAGAGATGTAAAAGTTACATTTAACACATTAGAGATAGCAAGAAAAAATGACGCTAAAACTATAATCTTTGCATCTTCTTCTACAGTGTATGGAGAGGCCCAGAAAATACCTACACCAGAAGATGCTGAGCTAAAACCTATCTCTAATTACGGTCTATATAAACTAATGGGAGAGCAAATGGTCGAGTACTATTCTAGAGTATATGGGATAAAAGGAGTTTCCGTACGCTTAGCTAATGTAACTGGTGGTCGTGTTTCGCATGGAGTTATATATGATTTTGTACACAAAATTTTGAAGAATAACAAAAGACTAGAAATCTTGGGAAATGGGAAGCAAAGGAAAAGCTACATTTACATAAGTGATACAATTGATGGAATGTTACTATTAGCTGAAAAAAGCGAGGGCTTATACTCAGTCTATAATCTGGGAAATGACGATTGGACAACTGTTGACGAGATTGCTAAGATTGTTGAAGAGGAAATGAACGTCTTCCCAGAACATATATATATTGACCCGGGAGATGGAAGAGGCTGGGTTGGAGATGTAAGATTTATGTTGCTAGATATTAGTAAAATAAAGAGGTTGGGCTGGAAACCAAAATATTCATCAAAGGAGGCTGTCAGATTGGCTGTGAGGGACTTGCTGAATGAATTACGTAAAAATTAGATTAATGGGTTTAGGGTTAATAGTAATTTCTGCACTAATAATAATCCTTTCATTTGGTATAATCTTTCTTGGATTTCAGATAAGTGTTGGAAACTTTAAGCTTTCGGATTATTTTATAAAAGTTCTCAACTTCCTTATTATCTTTGGAGTCTTTGGATATCTAGGTTATGTAGGTTATGTCATGCTGACAACTGGTAGAAGAAGCTAAATAGCGATTAATTTAAATATTAGGCTTTTTATTCATTTTTATGGGCCCGTAGCTCAGCCAGGTAGAGCGGCGGGCTCTTAACGTAACAAAAGGTAGGGAGATACCCGTAGGTCCCGGGTTCAAATCCCGGCGGGCCCGCGTAAATTTTTCTCCTTACCAAATTTTTATAATACTTTGTCAGCATTAACATATAATGAGGTTTACTTTTCGTCTTGTCGTAGCAGTTTTTCTTATTACTTTAAGTGTATTATTAGAAACAATAGTATCATATTTTTTACAAATAGTAAAACCTTCTAACGCAAGTGATATATTATTAATAGTTCATTATGTTCAGACAGGATTATATATTCTTATAGGGCTTTGGATTGTTGTCTCGATATCAGAAGCTATTAGGATTACAACCCAGCAAAAACTTGGAATAAAAGCAAACGTATTAGCAAATGGTATAAAATATCTTGGCTATATTATAGTTTTTCTTGTAGTTTTAATACCACTAGGAGTAAGCTCTTCTGGGCTAATTGCAGGCAGTGCTTTTGCTGGTTTAGTTGTTGGCATTGCTCTTCAACCAATATTAAGCAATTTCTTTGCTGGTTTATTGATAATGTTAACGGGATATGTAACTATAGGAGATAAAGTAAGAATAGTATCAACAAGGGTACCTTATTTCCCAGCCCAATTCCCTGCTTATAAATATTTCTCACCAGATTTTATAGAACAAGGATACAAGGGGACAGTTGTTGAAATAGACTTATTTTATTCAAGACTTCTTCTTGAAAATATGAGAGAATTAAGAATACCAAACATCGTATTAATAGACTCTTCAGTTATTGATTATACATCTAAATACTCTAAGGAACAGATAATAAATATAAGAGTAGAATACCCCTTAGTCTCAGTTGACCTTGATAAGCTGGAAGAGATGGTAAAAGAAGAAATCAGAGACTTTGACATAGTAGAAGGCCCATATATTAATGAGCAAATTGATAAAGAGCACATAGTTATCCTTGTGAGGCTAAGAGTTAACATTGATGATGATTGGAGAAAAATAAAATCAAACGCGTTAAAGAGGTTGTTGAAGCTAAGACAAAGATTAATCACAAAGAGTCAGAACTCTCAAAATCTTCAATAAAGAGTCTTCGTCCAATGCAATGGAGGTGCACAGTTTTAAAAATGAGCGTATTAACGTAGAAATTAAAAGAATATAATGTATACATAATCTAGCATCTAATAGATATGGATAGTTTAATTTCTATGAAATTGCATAATTTGTTTTTATCTAAAGTATCCTAACTAAAGGCATAAATCCGGTCTCTTTCGACATCAAAGGGAGACCACAAGCTTTTGACTTTTGTAATGCTATTCTCATAAGTTTTCTAGGATTACAAGGAATTGAATAAAAACCAATGGAACCTGACTATATTAGGCTTGTATAAGGAACGATCCTTTTGGACTATAGAAGATAGAAGGGATAAGGCTAAAATATAATTCTAGGATGACCGAAGATTAAAAAGTTTTATCTTCTAGAGATTAAAAGATAGTTATATCTGCGTAAAAAACAATTTTCATAGACTTAGTTTTGGTAAGCACCGATATTGATCTTAAAATCAATAGAATTATTCTTGTAAATATTGTTTTCATGAGCTAAAAACAGTGTACTCAAATAACCTTCTGTCTATTTCCTCTTGAAATTAGCGTTATACAAATCGGTTTTACATTGTTCTTTTCACATTCCCTTAAAAAATATACCTCGTTAAAGTCATTTTTTCCCTTTGAATATTCTATTACATCTTTAGCTTTTATTAAGTCTCTTTCACCTCTATCTAAAGACGACAATATATAGAGTACTGCTAAATCCTCTGGTGAGACTATCTGAACTTCACCAATCCCCTTAATTTTTATAGTACGTCTATGTGAGACTACTTCTTGATCAAGTTTGAAAAGTGGTGGTTTAACTAAGTCTATTCTAATACCATGAATGAAAATTTTGTATTGAAAATGTCCAACATCTGTAGGTGAGATCTGATACTCAAGGGATGCTCTCTCTATAAGTTCAGCTAGTGTCTTGTGGTCATCTAGATTCACTAAAAAATCAATATCAAGAGTTGTTTCTGGTGTTGCATACACATTTCTTGCGAGTCTTCCTATTAGCATATACTCTGGGTAGTAATGCTTTACAAACTTTATCCCTTTTCTGAATGCTTCCTTGAACTTCCACTCCACTCCCATAAGAACTCGCCAACAACAAACGACATTATTAAGTATTCACTTTTTGTCGTATTCGTTTCTTTATCAAGATAGTACTCAAGATAGTCTCTCTTTTCCTCTTCTGACACTTTTAACTTACTTGCAAACTCAATCAACTCAGCCACCCTTTTCCCTCTCTCCCCTTTACCAAGATAGAACCGTCTAGGTCTTTTGACTTGGGGGTCGTACATTGTGACGTAATAGTAATCTTTTACAACCTGAACTTTCATAAGATATACTATGAAAACATAGTATATAAACGTAATATTAAAACGCTAGAAGTCCTCTAAGTGTGTGCAAAATTTAAGTTCCTTAAAATTAGATTATCATTATATTTTCCTTTATAAACGTCCACTAATTGATATATATACTAAATTAGATATCGTATAAATCAGACCAGGGTAAGTCTATTTATTCCCTTGTAGGGAAAAGTGAGAAATATTGATGAAGTTTAAAAAGAAGGAGGAATTGCTGTGAGAGCTTGTAGAGCATTGCTATCATCCCTAATAATAATTGACCAGTGATGGTAGTTAAAAAGACTGTCTAACAAAAGCTACTCCTTTGCAGGAATGGATAAAGATTTATTTGAACTCAGCTAATTTCTGTTCTATTTATAGATTTTCACGCGGAAATTAATAACACAAAGAAAAGCATAAAGCATGCAGTTTATTTAATCTCAGCATCTTTTCTGTCAATATGCAACCTAATTAAGTGTATTTTTAACATTGTATACGTTTTTACTATTTAACATTAAGGAACTATAATCTCTTGTTAAGTGTTTCTGTTTTATAAAAACAGTCTACTAACTTGCGTTCTTGAGTGCAAGCACGTTTTGACATCCAATTAGTGATTAGGAACTCTAAAATCCCATTTTTTAAGCTAATGAGTCTCTAGTCTCCTTTTTCCTATTAACCTCTACAGTAGTTAGCGTAACTACTACTAGAAATAATTAAGTTTTTGCTCCAGAAGTATAAGAAACCAGCCCAATTCTTCAATTGTAAAATTATAAAGAAGTGCCGCGGCCGGGATTTGAACCCGGGTCACGGGCTCGAAAGGCCCGCATACTTTCGGCGCAAGGGCTTGACCGCTATACTACCGCGGCATTTTCTAGATTTCTATTTCCGTTTTACCTAACCAGCAAAAAATATATTTTTTCACTCCCTTAAAAATCCATCGCTCAATATCGATAATGCTAAAATAGGAAAAGAAGCAAGGCTTTTAATATTTGTTGTTAAAGGTAAGAAGCCTAATATTTATCGTTTAACGAATTTTATAAGGATGCTTCAGAATTAAGTTATGAAATTAAATGAGAGTTTTTATAGCAACGTACTTAGGATATATTTCACAATACTTAACATAACACATCTAACTTACATGTTATTCATCAATGCGTTCCCCAGACCATTTTATTTCCAGATACTTCTCGATATTCTCAACTCCATGATCTGGGTTAGTCCTAGGTGTGTCATCATTAGCTTTAACCACACCGCATGTGGCTCGGTCGAGGCTAACACCACGAGCCTCCCATTTGAGTTTCGCTGTCAACTCCTCCCTCCGCGCATTATGCATCCTCATGAGGAATTTCATACTGCTTTTTCTTCAGAATAATTAATAGTAATCAAAAGTATCTAAATTTATTGTAAAAATAGAAACACTCTAAATAAAATAATGTTGATTATTCTTCTTATTTACAGTAATGATTTTTATAGATGTTTAAGGTTCATGGCGATCACAGATGCTCAAAGAGATAGTCAATTCTCTAACTTTTTTATGTGGTGGACAGATTTTATCATACTAAGTGGAAACGAAAGCTCTTAGAATATCTTGGTTGTTGTTCTTCTAATATTATAAAATATAACAA
>NZ_DBPRYF010000024.1:0-2583 GCF_059755235.1 Sulfurisphaera sp. | reverse complement strand
AGTTGACAGCAAAACCTCAAATGGGAGGCTCATGGCGTTAGCCTCGACTGGGCTCCATGCGGTGTGGTTGAAGCTGATGATACTACACCTAGGGCTAACCCAGACCGTGGATCGAGAAGTATCAAGAAGTATCTAGAAATGACATGGCCTGGGAAACGCTTTTGTCCCATACCGAAGTTCCAACAGAATTTATCACGATATCAGCCATTTTACCATTAGTTATCTCTCTTACCTTTTCCTCTACATTGTTGTAATCTACTACCTCATCTGCTCCGAAGTCCTTAACCCAACTCTTGCTACTAACAGCTATAACGTGAGCTCCCATCATTTTAGCTATCTGTACAGAAAACTGTCCAGTATTTCCGCTGGCACCAAATACAACCACACTCTTATTAAATAGAGGAGCTACAGCATTTAGAGTGTGATATGAGGTTAGAGCCGCTACTGGTAAACTTGCTGCAACTTCATCTGGAATTCCATCTACTTTAACTAGATTCTGTTCTGGTACTGCAAAGTATTCTGAATATCCTCCGTTAGTTACGAGGCTCATTATTCCTCCGTTCCTGCATAACATTTCCATTCCTTGTAAACACATGTCACATTTTCCGTCAAACACTCTATTGTATACAACTACTTTGTCTCCAAGTTGAAAACTTTTTACATGATCACCAACTTTAACTACTTCACCATATATTTCAGCACCTGGTATGTGAGGCATCGGCTTTACTGGGATGAAATTAACTACGAAGTAGTCTATTGGGTTTACTCCCGCCATTTTCACCTTTATTAAAACATCATGTGCTCCTAGACTAGGTTCACTTACACTTTGTACTTTTAAATTTTCCAATCCCGATTTTTCGAAAACTAACGCTTTCATTGTTAAATATATTCTCTTGATTAGTTTAATTCTTAACTTTACTTAAGTAAAGTTAATTTACTTAAATTTAAAAACAAGTTATATTTTCATCAATCTTTTCCTTCTTTGTAATGCCTCTTGATATACTTGTTTTTCTCTTTCAGTAAGAGGTACATACTCCTTAACTTTCATTGGCCTTCCTTCTTTATCAATTCTTACATAATTGAAATAAGCAGTAGTTACATGTTCCTCTACAAAGTTCTTTGTATCTAGCCTCGTAACATTTAACATTACTTCAAAAGAAGTGTTACCAACGTATGAGATGCCAGCTCTTATTTTCACTACATCCGAAAGTCTTATCGGAGTATAAAAACTAGTACTATTTACTGATACTGTAACAATAGCTCCATTTTCTTGACTAAAGTTATCATAATTTACATAGTTTAGTGACAAAGCACCTCCAATATCATCCATTAATTTCAGTAGTTTCCCTGCAGAAATTATCCTTCCATCATAAGTCATCTCTGGTGATATAAAATATGCAGATTCTGTCCTAAATCTCAATCCTTGTGTGGGGTCATCAATTTCATATCTTTTCTTAATTCTTTCTTTAATTATATCTAATCTAGCCTGCCTTCTCTTTATTGCTTTCTCGTATTTTTCTAATTCATCACTTGTCTCTGGAACTACTTTGTTTTCTATTATTGTTGGTCTTAGGAACTCATCTACTTTAACATATGTAGCTGTAGCCTCAACTAATACATCAGAGTTTTTCAAAGCTCTCATCGAAACTTCCATCGATGTATTTGCAACATATTCTACTTCTGCTTCAATATCTATGATATCTCCTAACATTATCGGTTTTTTAAATGCTACATCGTCTAGTGAAGCTATAACTGCTAGACCTCTTGCTACTTTCATTGCCGATATCATACCAGTGTCTACTAGGAAACTTAACATATCACCGCCGTGGAGTCTTCCAAAAAAGTTTGTGTTTTCATAATGAATTATTCTCCTTGTGCTAACTTTAGTCTCAGAGATTCTCAAACAAGACACCGTTTATATCGTCTGCTATTTTTAAATATTTTTTATCAAATTTAGAGTAATCTAACGCATAATCTCTAAGTTGATCAAGTATTTCTTTCCATTTTAATTTTATCTCTTTTATTACATCATCTGGTATTTTATCTGTATCTATTCTTTTCTGCTCGGCAGAGAAGAAAGGTAAGTATTCGTCTTGTGATAAAGAAACAATTACAACTCCTTTTCTATCTAATACATATTCGTGAACTCCTTTCTTAACTAGAGTAACCCCATAATCATCTGAAGGTGGAATTAATTTCATTGCCTGACTAAGAAACTGTAATACACTCTCTTTGTCTCCTTTTGTATTCATCTTTTTTATTGCCAATTTTAGCTCTTCCATTTAACTCGCCTTTGATAAATCGTAATGCCCTAATGGTGGTGGTACTGGAACTCTTATTTTAATTTTTCCTTCCCTAAGCCAAGGGGAAAGAAGATATGAGACTCCATTTTTCTCCCAGCTCAGTATTTTTGCTTCGCTCTTTGAGAGTCCCAGACTTTCTGCTACTTCTGGCTTAATTCTGAAGATCACCTTTGTATTTGCTAATTGAACTATTATATCCGAAAGGTCATTAGGGTTATGAGTAGAAAAAATAAACCCTATTCTTCTTCTCCTTCCCAATCTCATCATAGTAGAGATCTTC
>NZ_DBPRYF010000023.1:0-21909 GCF_059755235.1 Sulfurisphaera sp. | reverse complement strand
TTTGTTCATAAGGTTAATAATTTCATGTAAACTATAATATCTCTGAGAGAAATTGATTTTTTCAACTTCTTTTCCATCTTTTAAGTAAGTTCTCGTAACTTGAAGTCTAGAAGTAAAAGGATCAAACTTATTTTGATCTATGATTAAGTATGGTGGCACATACGAGTGTACAACTTCAGGTTTATTATATATCATAAAATCTCTATTTTCAAGGTTTATTACTGCTATTCCTTCTGGTGAAGTAACTTCCTTTAACTCTCTCAAGATTTTTAAATCGTCTTCCTCTTCATAATATCCTAAGCTGTTAAAAACATCAATTACTATATCAAACTTAGTTTTAATAATTTCACTGAGTTTTCTCATATCACCTCTAATGAACTCACCATTCTTAACGTTCTCACTAGCTTTCTTTATCATCTTATCAGAAATGTCAACCCCAGTTATTTGATAGCCTAACTTACTAAGAAAATACGAGACCCTTCCGATTCCGCAAGGTACGTCAAGTACCTTCTTTCCTTTTACTCCAAATTTTTTTGAGACCTCATCAACCCATTTGGCCCACTTTTCTCCTTCCTCCCATATCTTCAGCATTTCGTTAATGTACAAATCAGATTCAAATATCTTAAGCCAATACTCTTCCATTAAACTCTTTTACTCTTATATCATAAATAAATTTGATGATCAAACTAACCTTTTTTCTAATCTCATTACTACTCTTAGCCTCAGCATTCCCATTGCCTGCTAATGAAGTGTTAGTATACCAAGTAGTTTTAACACACCAAAGCGAAGTCACAGTATTCAACTATACATTTATAATAAACTCTATTCAGAACAACTTCATTAATTTCACTGTTATTATAACTAATGAGAATAATGGTAGTGTATTGCTAAACAATACATATGTTTATCCTCAAAATAATCTAAAAATACTCCCTGTTAACGGTACGGTCTTTAATGGCCAAAACTTTACCTTTACGGGATTTGCTAAATATAATGGCCAAAATGCAAGTGTCTATAAAGGGTTCTTCGTTATAAACGGCCTTCAGATCCCTTCTACAGCCTACTTCGTAAATGACACATTAATATATCTGAATGGTAGTATACAAGGCTATTCTCTTTCAGTTTCACTAAACCAAGAATATAGTTTAGTGTCTCCTTCTTCCTCTTATTCTGCTTATATTATAATTGGTATAGTTATTGCTATGATAGTTCTAGGGGTAGTGGCTTTAATAAAGATTGGGAAAATCTAAAGAAAATATTTTTTAGCAAGCATTTTGTATTTTTCCTAAATAACAAGTTTAAACTAAAAACAGTCAGTTGAGGATTTTCCTTTCTATAAAAGAAAAATCCTTAATTTAACTCATCAAGTCAAGTCCTACCTTATCTAAGCTCTTAAGCCACTGTATGAATTTTTTAGTGTTTTCCCCTTCGAAAATTGAGCCGTGCTGGGGAGCTATGGTATTGATTTCTAATCCTTCTATCCTCTTCAACCAAATGTCGATCGCCTTTTTAGATGCTATATACCTTCTGTGGAACGGTTCCATCCTCTTTGCATGTGAATCGAAATCTTCAACAACTAAGTACCACTTATCACCAAATTCTACAGCCCCTATATCTCCAGAGAAGTATATTTTACTATAAGTATCATAATAATGGAAATTACCTGGAGAATGCATGAAATGGGCTGGTATTGCCTTTATGAAATCTATATCCATTCCTTCATCTGGTATATCAATTATTCTATCTTTCATCTCTGCACCTAAATGAGGCAGAAATCTTTCCCATAATGCCGATACATAAATCTTAGCATTTGGAGCTAAATCAACCCACAAGTTTAAACTTCCTATAACATCTGGGTCTTGATGACTATAGAGTATTACTACAATATCTTCTGGCTTTACAAACTTAGTTACATTTTGATAAACTCTTTCAAAAACATAGTATCCACCAGGGTCTAATAAATATCCTTTTCCTTCATGAGTTATAAGATATTGATTAGTTAAAATCCCTTTTTCGTTGTCGCTCTCGTCTAGTCCTAGCCATATAAACTTGTGTTTTTCATCTTCAAACAGTACATAAGGTTCATGCACTTTCATTCGTAATACCTCTTAGTATTGCTTCTGGTTCTAAAGCCACGTATATATTTACTTTGAAATGTCCTTCTATTTCATCAAAACTTTCTTCTCCATTTAGACTAACATAAACTCCTTTAACATCTCCACCGACAAAAATTATTCTAAAAGATTCAGTCTCAGAAGAGCCAGAAACATAAATTAATTGATATCTTAAGAATTGATGAATTAAATCTGAAATTACCGAAATAAATTGACCCTTTTTAATTTCAACCTCTTCAGTTTTTACTAGCCTAGATTTCATTAACAGTTTTGTTATAAAGCTTAATTTCCCTAAACTTTCAGAGAAATCTGCAGTAGTCTGTATTATAGTTACCTTTTTAGCCTCTTCTTTAATTCCATTTAAAATATTTTTACCTATCTCTTTTAAGTATTTATTAACAATCCATTCCTTTTCTCCTTCATATTTAACTGCAATATTAACTATGTTGCCTCCTTTTTCCTCTTTTATAGCTATAAAAAATTGAAGTTTATCCTTTGTCTTTGACTCAAGTGTATAAACACTCATTCCTTTCGTATCCATTTTTTCCTCTATCGTAAAGGTATCTTTGAATGAAAATAGTAAAAATCTTGAGAATCGCAAAGTTATTTCATTTCTACCTCTTTCTACCTGATAAGGAATGTAAGAAAGAATAATATCTGGATCTTTTATAATACTAGATAAAGCCTTGATATCAGCATCAACTCTACCTTGAACTAAGTAACTTTTCACGTTAATCACTCTATAATTCATACTATATAATTATTCTTTATAAAAAACTGATGAGAAAATCTTTAACAGAGTTAATTACATAATCATTAATATGATAATACTTTTGCAAAAAGATTTGGAAGAAGTATTAACAGCTGATATGGCTGTAAATGCAGTGAAAGAAGCTTTTTCTCTCTATTCTTCCGGTAAAGTTACACAGCCACAAAGACAAGTGTTAACAGTTAAAGGAAACTGGTGGGGGATAATGCCATCATTTACAGAATTTTCTTTTTCCACTAAAATTGTTAACGTAATCCCTCGAAATAAAGAGAAAAACCTACCCTCAGTCCAAGGTGTAGTAATACTTATGTCGCCAGATACTGGAGAGGTTCTAGCAGTAATGGATGGCTCAGTACTAACTGCAATAAGGACTTCTGCTGCAAGTGTCCTCTCAACTGAAATAGCTCTTCAAAGTAGAAAAATTGAGACTTTAGGAGTCATCGGAGCTGGAATGGAAGCAAGATACCACCTTAAGATTGCCTTAAATTACTTCTCGATCTCGAGGGTTTTAATAAGCGCAAGAAAAAGTCATTATGAATTAGCAAAAGAGTTTGGTGCAGAAGCTGTAGAGCTAGAGAAGCTTCTACGGGAGTCAAACGTGATTTTTGCAACTACTTCATCAGATAAACCAGTTGTTTTAGGTAGATATCTGCTTGAGGACTTTCACATCTCTAGTATTGGTGCTCATACACCAAATGCAAGAGAAATAGATGATGATACGTTGAAAAAAGCAAAGACTTATTTAGTAGATTCAATAGAAGCGGTATCTAATGAATCAGGCGATTATACACAGCCAAAAGAGAGGGGTATTTTACCTAGTGACGTATATGAGATAGGCGAAGTCATAAATAAAGGTATTAAAATTCAAAGGCCATCAATATTTAAGACTGTAGGTATAGCTGCACAAGATAACTTAACAGCTTACGAAGCTTATAAAGAAGCCGTCAAAAGGGGTTTAGGAGTTCAAGTCTAATCTACTATCCGTTGTAAAAGGCGAGACCTTTTAACTATTGTGACTTTTCCATAATACATTAGGGTTATTAGTTCTTTTATTAACTACTAGCGCTAGAACAAACAGTACAGAGGAAAGCCTATTCAAATAAGTAATGTGAATCTCTTTTGCTTTATTCTCTCTCATTAGTGTTACTACACTTCTTTCAGCCCTTCTGCATACTGCTCTTGCTAAATGTAAAAAAGAAGAAGCTATATGACCTCCAGGCAGAACAAAGTTCTTGAGAGGCTCAAGTTCTTTTTCAAAAGAAGAAATTAAATCTTCCAGTCTCTTAACTCTTCCTTCAGAAAAATTCATATCAAAACCTGCTATTTCAGAAGATATTGTAAAAATATCGTCTTGCAACTCTTTTATCACATTAGAAATTTCCGGATAGAGGGAGGATACAACTCCCAAGACGGAGTTCAACTCGTCAAGATCTCCTAGAGCTTTTACAATATCACTATCTTTCCATGTATCCCCTACTGAAGGTACTTTTGTTTTACCCTTATCTCCAGTACCAGTGTACCACATTATGAGTTGATTTTTTAATTCGATCGAGGCTATATAGCTTTTTGCATGAAAAAGTACTTACCAATAATAGGAGTAATCTTAGTCTGGAGTTCAGCATATCCCCTAATAAAGATAGCTTTAGTTTATATGTCTCCTATAGTTCTTGCAATTATTAGGCTTACCGTAGGAGGACTTCTCCTTGCTGTATATGCAAAAGGGATTGTCTATGGCGTCAAGCAACTTATTGGTGCAATTCTAAACGTAGCCCTTTTCATGATCTTTCTTAATTTCGGTGTTATGCTCTCTCCAAATCCGGCACTCTCAGCAACGTTAATATATACCCAACCAGTATTCATTGTAATTTTGAGTTATTTTGTATTTAATGAAAGAGTAAATTTAGCTAAAATATTAGGTGTTATAATTGCTATCAGCGGAGCAATTTATGCTTCAGGTAATGTGGAGATAAATTTGGGAGCTTTAATCTCTCTCATTGGAGGATTTATCTGGGCCGTAGGAACTGTATTTTATAGAAAGTTTCTGATAAATGAAGATGTAGGAAAGCTAAATTCTTTTATGGCATTAGTTTCTGTTCCAATCCTTTCCCTTTTCTTACCATTTCATTATTATTTTACGTTTTCTATTGAGGGTGTTCTAGTCGCAGTTGTTATAGGAATAACTGCTCAAGCACTAGGTTTTATCTTCTGGTTTACCTCGATTAAAAACCTAGGAAGTTTTAAGGCAAGTACACTCTCCTTGTTAGTTCCCCCTCTTTCATACATGTTCTCTTATCTTATTCTTAGGTGATATACCTACTGTAGAAGAAATAGTAGGCTCTTCTCTTGTCCTCTTAGGGATTCTTTTGACTTTTAAATCTTAGACCCAGGCTTTAGTATTTCTCCATGCTGTATTTGTACTTCTGGAGAAATTAAGGCACCGAGTTTGTTCACTTTTCCTCTTGTTACTCTTGCTGGATAGCTTGATGTTATTACACTAGCACCTACTTTAGCTTTTTCCCCTACTATAGTATATGTAAGATATGATTTAGAACCTACATCAGCCTCCGGTTCTATTACGCTATGTGCAACTTCACAATAAGCACCTACATTAGCTTCTCTTTCTATACTGCTATAGTCTCTAACTAGGGAATAATTCCCTATGTATGCATCTTTCCCTATATAAGCTGGTCCTTTAATTATTGTGTAATCATCTATGATGGCACCATCATCTATAATAACACCTTTTCCTATGATCGCTGTCCTAGAAATTTCGGCGGTCTCAGATATTACACTTTTTTTATCTTTTAGAAGGAGTTCTACTGCGTCTATCAAATCTTCTGGATAACCTATATCTATCCAGGTCTCGCTCCAAATAAAATATTTTAACCTTTCTTTCCTAGAATTTAGATATTCTAGAAAATCTTCGAAAGCTTCATTTTTTATGATGTAAGCTCCGCCAAGCGCTAACGTAGAACCACTATTAACAATCTCTATTTTGTCTCCTTGAATTTTTGCTAACCCATAAGTTGAAACCCCTTCACTTACTGGAACTAAAGGTATTACATAATCAGCTCCAGTAGTAAGGTAATTGTTTATTAAACTAATGTAAAACTCTTCTGGAGCTATAATATCTCCAAAAGATATAACAACGTTGTTTCCGCTAACTCTTTCTAAACCGTCTTTTATTGCCCCGTTAATTCCTTCTTTTTTCTGTATTATAACTTCTCCAGAAACGTTTAGTCTTTCTAATTCTTCCTCTATTTTCTTTTTCCCTTTTTCAGAGGTAACTATAACAAAATCATTTATTCCAGCTTTCTTTAAACCTTGAATACTGTAAGAGATGATAAGTTTGCCTAATAGACTTATTGTCTCTTTTTGATTCTTTTCAGTATAAGGTAAAAGTCCCTCTCCCTTTCCCCCTGCCAATATTACTGCTTGCACATTTAATCTCTCTCTCTTTTCTTATTAAATGTGATAGAAGTAAAAGTTCCTTTGAAGCTCACACTTTTTGGTGAACATGCAGTAGTCTATGGCAGACCTGCAATAGCCTATACTATTTCTGAGTACTTGACGTTAAGATTTAAGGAAAGTGAGAAGTTTTACATTAAGTCTGATAATCTACAGATAAAAGGTGTTAAGGTAAACTTAGATGAATTTAAGATAGAGAATGAAAGTGTAAAAAGAGTCTTAGCTTATGTTGTAGAGACAATAAACTACTTTGGTAACCAAAAACCTGTTGAGATTGAAATTGAGTCTCCTGTAGATCCATCAGTAGGTCTAGGTACAAGTGCCGGAGTCGTAGTAGGCACAGTTGCAGGGTACTCTTCATTTTTGGGAATGGAATTAAACAAAGACGAAATAGCAAAGATCTCTCATGACATTGAACTAAAAGTGCAAGGGATAGCTAGCAGGATGGATACCTATACGGAAACCTATGGAGGTTTTATCTTTATTGAAGGGGATAAGTTTGAAAAAATAAATACGGACTTGTCTTTCTCTGCAGGCTATTTCAGAAGAATAATGACTACTGCTGAGATGTTAAAAAGAGTAAAAGAGATGAAGGAGAACAAAAGGGAGCTATTTGAGACGGTATTGGATACAATAGGAAAAATTGTAGTTGAAGCAAAAAAATCTTTGGAAAATAATGATGAAGAAAGTGTTGGGGAATTAATGTATATGAATCACGGTCTGCTTTTCTCTTTAGGCGTTACAGTTCCTCAAGTAGACGAGTTTATATCAACTTCTAGAATGGCTGGCATCAAGGGTTGTAAGATTAGTGGTGGGGGTGCTGGTGGAGCAGTTGTTTGTACAAAAGACGAAAGAGCTGTACTTCTACTGAATGCTATGGGTGGTAGAGTTATAAATGCCTCACCATCATTTGGTGGAGTTAAAGTGTTTTCTTTATAGGCTTATGTCTATATGATGCTTAATCTGATTTTCTTTCAGTTCAAAATGAAAGATTTCAACGGTTTTACAAAATCTTCAACCAAGGATTACATTATTTTGGAAAGTAAGACGATTGTGTTTATACCATGATGTGAGAATTATGCTGAGGTATTTCATAATAGCGACCTAATATCGCTACTCTGCAACGAAATTCCCGGCCTAATGATTCCTAAGACTTTGATAGATGCGAGATAATTAATATTAATGAATGTTTATTAAAGTTACATTCCTAAGGTCTATCAATAATAATACTGAACAATGTTTAACCTAAAACTTTGAAAACTTTCTCTTCTATTGTCATACTTTATTATGATAAAGTTAATTTAAAGGAATTACTAACTTATTCTTTGTGTGTGGCATAATAGGAGTAGTTTCACTAAGTGAGAGCAAAAGACTTGCTGAGATGACTGTTTCTGCTTTGAAAAGACTAGAATATAGGGGCTATGACAGTGTTGGGATTGTCTCTGTTAGTTCAAATGGGTTAGAAGTTAGAAAGGCTAAAGGCAAAGTAGATGAGGTAGTTGTGCAGAAAAGAGTCCAAGAAATGCAGGGCTATGTATTTCTAGGTCATACAAGGTGGGCAACACATGGACCTCCAACAGATTATAATGCCCATCCTCATACTGACTGCTCTGGGAAAATAGCGGTTGTCCATAACGGTACTATAAAGAACTACAAGGAGCTAAGAGAGGAGTTAGAGAGCCTTGGCCATAAATTCAAAAGTGAAACTGATACAGAAGTAATACCCCACTTAATTGAGGAATTTATGAAAAGAGGAATGGACCCTTTTCAAGCGTTTAAGTCAGCAATTAAGACATTAGATGGCAGTTATGCAGTCTTAGCTGTTATACAAGGTGAAAGAAGGATATTCTTTGCAAAGAAGGATAACCCTCTTGTTATAGGTTTAGGGGAAACGCAAAACTTCATTGCAAGTGATATTCCAGCCTTCTTACCATACACAAGAAGAATTTTAGTGATAAGAGATGAAGAGTTAGGCTTCATAACGCCAGAAACAGTTTACATTGAGGACAAGGACGGAAACGTAGTAAACGTGAAGGAGAGAATTAGAGTAGTTGACTGGGATATTGAAACAGCAAGTAAAGAGGGCTATCCACATTTCATGATAAAGGAAATACACGAATCACCAAAGGCAGTGAAAGACACAATTGACAGTCTCCTTTCTGATATAGATATAGTTGAAAGAATAGCAGAAGAGATAAAGAACGCTGAAAGAGTGATAGTAGTAGGAGCAGGAACAAGCTATCATGCTGGTTTATATTTCTCCTTAGAGCTTAATAGGCTTGGAATCACTTCAATCCCGGTTGTAGCTTCTGAGTACTACAATTTAAAGAGCAAAAGAGGAGATGTTGTTTTAGCAATAAGCCAAAGCGGAGAAACAATAGACGTATTGCAAGCTGTAAGGAAGATGAAAAATGATGGTGCAAAAGTAGTATCAATAACAAACGTTATTGAAAGCGCAATTGCAAGGGAAAGCGACTACAAGCTATATATGAGAGCTGGCCCAGAAATAGGTGTTGCCGCAACAAAGACCTTTACAACACAAGTTGCTTCGCTTCTCTTTATATCCAAGGTTATCAAAGGTGAAAATGTAAAGGTGTTGGAGAAAGCACCAGAAGAGATAAGAAATACAATATCACTAGTTGAGGGTATAACTAAAAAGATAGGAGAGGAATTATCTAAGAAGTCAAATATCTACTATCTTGGTAGGGGACTTTCAGTACCATTAGCAATGGAGGGAGCACTAAAGATTAAAGAAATAGCATACGTACATGCAGAAGCCTATCCTGCTGGTGAGAGCAAACATGGTCCTATCTCTTTGGTGGAAAAGGGGTTTCCTGTTGTCTTGATTAATGAGGGTGAGATGAGTGAACTATTGCAAAATAATTTAATGGAGATGAAAGCCAGAGGTGCAAAAATCTACGCTATCAGTGTTAATAGAAAGATGAGAGATGCTAATGTAGAAATCTACCTAGAGAGCGAAACTCCACCACTTGTAATAGCTCCAGTTATTCAGCTAATAGCTTATTATGCCTCAATTAGTAAGGGTTATGACCCAGATAAACCTAGGAACTTAGCAAAGACTGTAACTGTAGAATGAAGGAAAAAAGTCAAAAATTTTAGGTGTTTGCGTTTATTAAATATCTTGTTTATTTACTAACTAAATATCTTTTATCCCTCTTGGATAACAAGAGAGGGAAGTTACTCTTGATTTTAAGAAAGTCTTCTTTCTCAATTTCTTCATTAAGCTCGTCGACGGTATAACTCTTTTGTTCGTTCTTCATCCTCACTTTTACTGTTAAGCTTTGAGTCTTTACTTCCCTTTCACCTAACACTGCTACATAAGGAATCCAGTCCTTCCCAGCCCTAGCGATTTTGGAACCTAAACCATCTGGTAAATCATCAACGTCTACTCTTCCTTTAATTTTGCTTGCAATCTCTATAGCATCTTTTAGGAACTCTTGCTTTACTGGCAAAAGCCTCACTTGAATAGGGGATAGCCATAATGGTAAATAAGGGGGAGAGGACTTCTGCCCATTTAAAATGTAATAATAAGTAAGTAAATTCACATCTATTTTAGTCACATCTCCTTCATCCTTACTTTTAACTACATATTTGTTCTTTGAGTCTGAAAATTCCGCTGGTATACTCTCTAAATCTCCCTTCACACTAACGACTATATGGGGGGACTCGTTTATACAAGGAAGTCTCCTCCCTTGTGGTTCCAAATATTTTATTGCTATTTCCCCTTCTTGTTTTACCTCATCTCCAGTAATCACAAAGCTCTTGCTTAAGTTTTTAACATACTCCAAAACTGCATTACGCATAAAGTAAGCATAAGGTGAGGAAGGAAAACCAAACTTATCACAAACAGCTAATTCTTCACTTTTCTCATACTCAACCTCATGCCTAATCCTCTTGCTTAGCTCACTAAGAGGGTGACCATAACAGTTTACCATGAACTGTTTATACCAACCGAAAGGAGTCCTATAAACTTCCACATTTTCTTCTTTAACCATATTCTCCATCTTTTCTAGTATAGGAATAGCTAAAGAAGGAGTCTCTAAATTATCTGATAAATGAGCGTAAGGATATATAACTATAGCAGAAGCTTTTACCTTGTGGTAAACGTCAACAATTTCTTTAACAGCTCTCTTAACAATTTCATCATCATCACCCTTCTCCACAGTAGTAAAGGCAACTAATACGTTTTCCTTCTTTAAACTTGAAAGCTTAGGCTCTTCTGGGTTCTTTATTGCTTTCTCCTTGACTGAAAAAGAGAAATCAGAGGCATGGATCAAGAGTATAATCATTTTTTCTTACCACAATTTAATCTCTTGACCGTTTTCGGCTATAACAACTTCTACTCCAGACTCTCTCCTTAACTCTTCAGCTAAAACTGATGAGCTATCTGGAGAACCGTGTACCAAAACCACCTTCTCCAAGTTCTTAGCACTTTTTATCATCTCCTTAAGCTGATTTTTACCAGCATGGCTTGAGAAGTCAAAGATCTGGAACCTTGCTTTCAGCATTGGCGAATACTCATCAAATTTACCAGTTTCTAAAAGCCTCCTCCCTGGTGTGTTTTCAGCTTGGTAACTCACTAAAAACACTGAGTTTTTACTATTGTCAGCAATCTTTTTGAAATAGTAAACTGCAGGGCCACCTTTTAACATACCAGCACTGCTTACAATAACTCCCTCATTTCTCACAGCTTTGTTCCTATCGTTCCAACCGTTTACGTACTTATAGTAGTTGTAAGCTTTTTTCAAAGACTCATAATCGTTAATAAACTCGGGATTTTGTATCATTAACTCTGTTATCTCTTTCACCATTCCGTCATAATAAACGGGGTAATCAAAGTTCCTGCTAGCTAAAACTGATAGAATCTCTTGACTCCTTGAAAGGCTGAAAGCTGGAACTAGTACAGTCCCTCCCCCCTCAATTACTTCTTTAACTGATTCGTAAAATTCATCTTCAACAACTTTCCTATCTGGGTGATTAAACCTACCATAAGTGCTCTCAATAACTAGTACGTTAGCGTCTTTTAAAAACTCGTTCTCAGCAGGCTTAACTAAGTGAGTATTTATAACGTTAGTATCACCAGTATACACAATGTTGCCTTTATCAGTCTTCACTTTTATCATAGAACTGCCCGGTATGTGACCAGCATCACCAAGTTCAACTTTAAACGAAGAAACCTCAAACTCCTCATGGTAGTTTACACTCCTAAAATTGTCCATTACTTTCCTAACTTCAGTCCACTCAAAAGGGACTTTAGCACCAGACAGCTTTAAGAAGTCTTTCAGCATTAGCTCAGTTATTAACCTTGTCAACCTAGTGCCGTAAACTGGGTAATTTCCAGAGATCTGATATAAAGGCAAAGCACCTACATGATCAAGGTGGGAGTGAGAGACTATAAACCCCTTAACTCTGCTTGGTACCTCTTGTAAAGGTAGATTAGGATTATCATTTGCGTCAAAGTTCACTCCGTAATCTAGGATAATGCTCTCTGAGTTTGAAGAAACCTCAATAGCAGCCCTTCCTACTTCCTTGCCTCCTCCTAAAATCTTAATATAGTTGTTCATTATGCTTTAAAACTCAAACAACAAACTATTAAATTTGATTTATAATATATTCTTGTGAAGCCAAAACAAAACCAGTTTAAAAACCTGGAGAAGATGCTTGGCGTAAAGACAGAACAGCTTGACGCTGTTAAAGTGACAATAGAGTTAAAGGACAAAGTCCTAGTTATTGAGAATCCAAACGTTATAAAAATGATTGCTCAAGGTCAAGAAGTTTATACTGTTATGGGGAGTGCTAAAGAAACACCTAAAGAAGAACAAAAGGTTGAGATCAAGGAGGAAGACGTAAAATTTGTAATGGAACAAACCGGTAAGAGTGAGAAAGAAGCTAGAGAAGCTTTAGAAAAGGCAAAGGGGGATATAGCTCAAGCTATACTTTTACTGACTGAGCAAGGTTCCTAATCCTTTTTCTAATATCTTCTGGTGAAGGAAAAGTAGATACTATGATCGTAAGTCCATCTTTTTCAGCCAAATACAAAGCTAGTGGATCGAGTCTAACTGGTCTATGGAAAACAACAACTGGTGGTTTAATAGGTGCAATCTTAAGAGAGATCATTGGAGATCTACCAGAAGTGACGTTAGTAAAAACTACTACTCTACCAATCATAAAGTTAAGTAATTGGTAAAACTCCATACCCTTCAAACTTGTTATAGCTTTTATACTGTCTGTAAAAAGCCAACCGTAGATTTTAACGTCGGGGATCGTTGAGTTGGGAATAAATCCATTTACTGCAGTAGCAATCTCATCTATTCCAACTGGAGTAGGGAAATCACCTAAATCATCAATGTAGGGCAACATTAATGTGTAGCCTTTAACTAATTCATTAATCACCTTGTAACCCCTAGAGGTATCAATCTCAATAAGGCCTAGTACATATTTACGCAAAAACTCGACTCCAGGTTTTCTTCTCCCCCTTTCATAATCAGCAATGACTGATTGAGTAACACCAAGGTACTTAGCTAACTCGCCTTGACTGATCTGAAAAGCCTCCCTCCACTTTTTCATAACTGAGCCTGGGGAGGAACTCCAGCTTATATCACCCAAAATTCTTTTAGCTAAGTTTTCAATGATGTAATCCACAGAAAAAGCTATTAGAGTAAAAGAAAAAATACTTTTGGGCCCGTGGTCTAGCCCGGACTAGGACGCAGCGCTCGGGCCGCTGTGGTCCCGGGTTCAAATCCCGGCGGGCCCATTGGGCCGGTAGCTCAGCCTGGAAGAGTGCTCGGCTCGCAACCGAGAGGTCCCGGGTTCAAATCCCGGCCGGTCCACATTTTGAGTAGATAACCTAATTGTTGATTAAATCAGCTTCTTTAAATAGAAAAAGATTAGAGATTAACAAGATATAGAGAAACAGATCTTAAGCATGAAAGGAAAGGAAAAAAGAAAATATAGCCTTATCTAAAATAAATTATTATCTTCTTAAAACTACTATAGCTGCTATTGCTGCAATCACTATAACTACAACAATGATTATTACGTCAGTTATTGGGAAGCTTGAGCTAGTTGTTGAAGGAGTCGAGGTACTAGGCGTGGTTGTAGTTTGCGAGGATGCTGTGGTAGTTGATGTTAGTGCAGTAGAAGTTGTGGATGTCGTCGTTGTAGTAGAACTACTTGTTGTTGCAGTAGTAGTTCCAGACGTCGTCGTAGTTATAACTATCTTCTGTACATGTATTAATGTAGTTAAAGTCTGAGAGACGCCATTATATGATACATTTATCGTCAACACATAATTCCCGGGGGCTGTGAATGTTTGAGTTACTTCATATTCTCCATTTCCCAGAGCCATCACGCTCACCTTACTTTGGTTCAACCGGGCTGTAACATTTGGTGTTGCTTGTCCGTTAATACTTACACTAAAAACTATTGACACTGTTGATCCAACAGTTACGTTAGTTAAGTTATATTCTTGAGTTGTTACTTGGACTGGTTTGACCGAACTACCATTTTCAGTGAACTTTATTGGCGTTACAGTTATCTTAATTGGGGTCAAATAGACTTTGACAGTCGTTGTTCCGCTTACTGTTATAGATGTTGAGTTAGTGAAATAACCTGGGGCTGAAACTGTAACGTTTACATTACTTCCTATTGGCAAAGAATAAGATGCAAAGCCCGAAGAGTTAGTGGTCTGAGTAGTTATTGTTGAATGTGATGTGATGTTATAAATGCTTACTTTTGCATTAGGAATTGGAGAACCGTTTGTTGAGATTGCTTCAATGTTTAGCTTCGCAATTGTGACTTTTGGTGGGATTGTCAATGTTGTCGTACCACTTGGTGACTTTATTGTTATTGTTGCAGTACTAAATTGGGGTAATTTTACAAGCACGCCCTCTGGGCTAATCGCTACTGGTACAGTTGAACCGTAGTATAATAGCTGTGGAGTTCCAATAAAAGACGGGAATGCATTGTTTGTTTCTGTTTGGTTTCCTATTTGTATTGTTCCACTAGGTGTTGATATTGTATATGAATTTTCATAGGAGAATGGGTATTCAATATATAAGTATGTAGACCCGCTCATGTTTTGCATTTCAAGAGTAACACCATTTTCAGTTATTTGAGTTGCTGAAGGTAGAGTTGAAGAAAGTCCATAGGACACATTTACTATTATAATACCCATGGAATAAGAAAGAAGAGCCCCATTTGTGGCATTCTCAAATTCAGTGTATACGTAAGCATAGTATATCCCTTGAGCAATTCCTTTGGGAACTTGTAGTAAGAAAGTATTCTGTGGTGTCAAATAAGGTGTTGCACCTTGTTGATACGTCGTCGGTTTATAGAAGCCTAAGTCAGTATAAACAAAAGAGTTCATAGTACCGTTAGGTGTTGAGGAGGGGAATGAAACTTGAAAGCTATATGTTTTCCCGGGCTGTGCGTTTAACACGTAGACATTAGCTGTTCCATTAATATAAGTTGTTATTGGTGAATATGAAGAGTGAGCCACATTAACGTATAAAGTTTGACCTTCAACAGTAATAACATGGTTTCCTACGCTTAGAGATATTGGTACAGCTTGGTAGGAGTATGGAGATAACGTTACTGTTGTATAGAGCGATGAGTTCACGTATATCGGAACACTCTCTTGTGTAAATGTGGGGTTAAAAAGATATAGATTAAAAGTCGCTGAAGAACCAGTAGTAGTTATCCCTATAGAACCTTGTGGATAATAGCCAGAATAGTATGGAGTTGGCGCTACGTTAACAATTACTTGTTGAGTCGATGCCGATAAAGAAAAAGATATTATACTTGCGGTTGTTAAAATTAATACTCCTAGCAATATTAAGGAAAGCTTTCTTATCGCGATCATGTTGGGGTTCTTTATTATACAAAAGTTATTAAATGTATTGCCAATAATATCAAATCCCATTCTCTCGCGAGTAACACTAAATAAAAGTAATTGTAATATAGAAAATTCTTTATAATGAGTTTTGTCTTCATTCAACTCCATTTGTAGTTAATAATAAAACTTTAGATATTTTGTTCTATGTAAATATGTTATACTTTATGATCGTTCCTTGTTTGTCTTTATAAGTTCGACACCTCTCTTCAGTTCTTAATAACTAAGCCGAACCAAAAGTACAAAGATTTTTTACCGAAATCCATGTTTCAAACACCAAACTCAAAAAAGTCAATACCATTTAATCACTTTGTTTTGTATACAGTTGTATACAAAACTTTATAAATAGACTCTCGCTCTTTTTGTTAGAAGTGCCATGAATAAAATCGTAGGTCTAACTCTATCTATACTATTCGTATTTGAAATATTCCTATTTGGATTCGGAATACCATTAGCAACACAAGCGACAACCCCACCATCTCTTGGACAAGGACAAGCCTACTATATTCCACAAAATAATACAGTAGTTTTTGTGTACAATGTTAGTGGAATAACATTAAGTACTGCAAATGCTACTGCTCTACAAAACACATTTGCATCATACTTTAATGTAAATCTAAATGTTCAGTACGGAACAGGCTACTCCCAAACCTACACTCAATCATTATCAATAAGCAATTATGCAGGAGACGTATACTTCGCATATAACCCAGGCACAAACAAAATTGAATATGTCATAATATTAGCTGATGTAGTTGGACAAAGTTCTATATCTGGGCAAGGTGTACCTGTAAGCAACATATATAAAGTCACGGGAATTCCAAGTTACTTAGTTATAAGCAATGATACTAGTAAATTTACTCCAGCGCAAAACCCATGGTCTATTCCAGTCATTAAGGAAGTTACTCAACAAAACATTCAAGGTTATATAACAGATCCATCAAGCACAGCGCCACAATTCTTCTATGAGTATATAAGTGGTCAATTTACTCAAAGTGGAATAAATATAGGAGGTGTTACAATTTCTACGACACCCACTAGCTCACAATTAGTATTTGCACCGTTTGCTTTTGTAGCTCCAGGATTCTACAATCCACTTCAGAACTCAGGTGCACTTGGACCAGCATTACAAAAGAATGCATCAACAGGAAAACCATACATATGGGGTAGAGCATTGATTAACACAACAATGTATGATCCATTCGTCTATTCTGGAACTGATAATATAACGTTCCAGCTAAACTATTCTACCCCAGGCCCATTACAGATCAGCATGGCTCAATTAGGATATATAGCTTCAATAACTAACTACCCAAGCAGCCTTACTTACTTGTCTTACAGATTTGCAAATGGTTATCTTAGCTTCTTAGGATTTATAGCTGATTATAATTCAACTAGCGGTCAGACGACACTAAAAATAAACGGAGTGACACCCCCAATAAGCGGACTGATTACAATAGAAGGTCCAAATGGCAAACAGTATACTTATGCTGTTATATTAATAGCTATAACTTCACAGTCGGGAGTTGTTGAAAGCTTCAGCAACTTAACAGTATACTATTATGTGGTATCTGGCAATACTCTCCAATTAGAAAGTACTGAGGCCTATCATAATACACCTAGCAATAATATCTTACCAGTATATGGCTATACTGGCCCACTAACTATAACTGGCACATTTAATGGAACATCAGCAACTGTAACTATTTCACAAGGAAGTGCTCCTACATTAAACACATACAACACATTAATTAGCTTAACTGCGACAGCGTACGAAGGTATAACTGCAAAGGTGAACGGGTATTATACTACATCACCTATATTATCTACTCCACCAACAAGTCTATCAATCAGCGGAAAAACTACATTCCAGGATGCAGGATATCTGTACCCCACATATGCTAAAGCTACTGTTACATTACTAACAAATGCAACACTAACATTTAATAACATTAGATTACCAGGCATTTCATTTGCAGGTATAGTAGTAACTCCTGCATATCCATTAATAAATGGTACTTCCGCAATGCAGTATATGGCTACTGCTCAATATACTACTGTTACTATCGATTCTAATAGTGAATATGAATTACTGATATCTGGGTCTCAGATTGTAATGCAAGGAACTGCATCAAACTTACAAGAAGTTAAAGGCCTAGCGTCATTCTCAGATACCATAATAGTTCAAGATGTGCCAGGATCTAAGACAGATACTGGTCCATTAACTCTAGAATTTGTATCTTCTCCGCAGTATGCATATATAACACTAGTAAACTTAAAAATATGGAACAACCAGACTTCAGTTGTAGTTCAAGCGTATAGCGGTACAGGTCAAAAAGTAACAGTAAACACAGGACATTTCTATGCAGTTATAATACCTCCAAGAATATCTATCTCAAAGATTACTCCTCAAAGCTTTGAGTGTACTAATGCATCATATGTCTACATATATGATCCAGACGCAATATTAGTGCCAGGCAATCCGACTGGAAGCTTCACATATGCCACTGGTTCATTAAACTATAATGGAAACACAGAACAAGGCGCTATAGTATTCTATGGTTCTACTGTATATGAGGCAACTGGTGGTGTGTTTGCAAACTCAGCTTCGCCCTTAAAAGTATCTTCACCAGGTAGCGTTAGTTACACGGCAGTGGCAACAATTGATGGTTTAACAGTTAATCAATTATCACTTGTTAATCCATCTCTATTACAATACTATGCTGACAATAACCCAACAGTAAACTTCTACTTTGAACAGCCAAACTACCTAGCAGGGCTAACTGTTAGCTACAATAATAGTGTATGGTCTTCACAGAATGAGCCAGGATATTTAGAGATAACTCCGCAAAATGCTCCACATAATGCTGATTATATCATAACTAACTATGTAACTTTCAAAGTTTTATCTTCATATGCTCCAAACCTAGTGCCTTACCAGACAAATGCGTTTATAACTATAACACCTAATGCATCCTTCGTAGGAGCAACTGACTACTACAATTATGTAAGCACAGACTATGCTGTATATTACCACTTTAGTGCTTCAGGACAATATCAGGTTCAAACACAAATAACTGTACCAAACATAACTGCAACATTATACTTCGCCAATGCGGTAACACCATTATATGCTTCCTATGCATCGTTATACTTCAATGAATCTTACTATGGAGCCAGCTTACCAGCATACCTAGCCTTAGGAACAAACGGCCCATTAATATGGAATGCACCAAGCTTCCAGCAGTTTGGAGTTTATGCAACCCCACTCTACTTATCTAAGATGCTAAGCGTTAATGTAACATTACCTAACGGAAACAAGTATACGATATTGTTGACAACAAAGAACATTTCCACTCTATTCGTATCATTGGTTGCTCAGCAGTTACAAAGTTGCAATGGAATATTTGAGTTTGAGATTAGCATTCCAGGGCTAGAGAGTATATTAAACATGAATGTAAAGCAATTAAATGGCAGTACATTAACAGTATCAGTATATGACTATGTAACTCACGAAACTTTAGTAGCAAGTACAAAGTTGGCAGCTTTATCTGAGTTAGCTCTAGTAGCAAAACAACCTGGTGAAGTATTCTACTTCTTAACATTCAAAGCATCTAATGTGATATTAACAGCATCCACTCCATGGTTCATAGCTACAAGCATGTATAAGGAACCAGCACTAAACTTTACTGATTTAGAATATGCTCATACCAATCCAACAAGTATATTACACTTAACTGTTAATAATATAACTGTATTCCACAACGGCTATAAGGCGATGGTATACTACAACGCAACTAGTGGAAGGACTATAGCAGTCAATGTATATGGTAAAGTTGTAGCAAACTACTCTGGTAACTTATTACCAACTATATCTGAAACTGCTGCAAATAGTGGAATGTTTAACGGAACACTACCATTTACTATTCTATCAAATAATACTGTAAATACATTAACAATGAGCAACATATCTATATACACTAATGGAACTTTAGCACTCACGTTATCAAATGGCAATGTAGTGCCATTAGGACCAGCCGGATTATTTGTATTGCCAATCATAACATATCAAGGAAAGTTGATAGGTTATAATGCAAATGTATCAGTAACTGTATCTGATCCAGTAAGTAGCGTAACAGTACCAACATACTTGACATCAGCTAATATAACACCAATTAGATTAGCCCCAATTCCAACAATTCCACCAATATCTAATGCTCCAGTAGGAAACTACTACTATACCTCTTCAGTTAGTATATCTCCATCAAACCCAGTAATTAACATATATGCCAGTAGCGTATTACCATATCCATTTGAGTTCTACATTATAGCAATAGCTAGACCAGGTGTAAATGCATCATCTACAGCTCCAGTAGTATACTATTCATATCAAGCAGTAGTAGCTAAGCCAGCTTTAGGAATTGCATCACAGCCTTACATTGAAGTAGCAGTACAGATGAGCGGAATAATTGCATTACCTGCTGGTAGCTACACAATACAGATGTTTGCTGTGCCATTCGCACAAGGACCAACAATCTCTGAATATCCAGCAAGCTTAGTCTTCACAAATGTAACTATATTGTAAGGGGGGTTATGGAAATTTTTAAAAGCCAACTAATCTTTTTTATTTTATAAGATTTCAAGGTGAAAGAGTATGAATATGCGTTTCGTTCTCGGTATAATTTTATCAATGATGGTATTATCCCTAGGATTTAGTGTCTTTACAACTGCTGCAACAACCCTTCAAGTGGTATCTCCTCAAAACGGTCAGACATACTACTGCGGTCAACAATTAATAGTGATAGCAAAATACGTCCCTAATACTGTAGCAACAGTTTATTTAGTTCACGGAACTACTAGCATACCAGAGGGTACATATACATTTAACTCTACTGGCTATATAACTGTAAATCTAGGTACATTCGGCTCGGGTAATCTAGCTGACCCTGGTGAATATACTATTGATATAGATGTAAGCTCACCATCATTTGCCGCTGCTAATGTTACAGTATATTATAAACCATTCGTAGCTACTATAGTAGCCCAAGTCCAAAATGAACAACATCTACCAGTATCTGGTGCTATGGTCTATCTGTATAACACTACTGCAGGCGTACATAATCTTGTGGCTATGATGATGACTAACTCTACAGGCCTAGCAGTTTTCCATATCACTGCCTTTAATTTCACTCAAGACTTCCAAGTAGTAGCTGCTGAAGCTGGATATGTAAATGCAAGTGCAAGCGTGTCTATACTTGAAAATCAGACTAGGACAGTAACTTTAACGCTATATCCTGCCGTACTCAATGTATATGTTGTGGGTGCAACACAAAACGGAATGGCTATAGACCCATTAAATCCTGCTGGTTATTCAGAATTAGTGGCAACTGCAGGAAATAATATAACAGTGTATTTTGAGACTATGTTTGCTGGGATGCAAGTAACTAATGCAACTGTTAATGTAATGGTAACCACGCCAACAGGTACATCAATGTACACAGCTACTCCAGTAACATCTGGTACTTATAAAGGATATTACATGGTATCATTTATGTTGCCATTAGCAAATGTTTCCTATAGTGCGGTATTAAATGTAACAGCAACTTATTCGTCATTAACTAGCAGTATTTATGTGCCAATAGCAGCTCAAGTTAACTATACTGCATTGATTAATCACTATGTAACCTCATTGAACACTGAAATTGAGAAATTAAACAGTACTGTATACGCATTAATGAATGAGATATCAGCATTAAATACTTCAATAACTACGCTAAAGTCTGAATTATCAACTATTACGAGTGTAACATCAGGTCTACAAAGTACTGTAAGTTCTTTAAATAGTAGTATATCATCATTAAGTAGCACAGTTAGTAGCTTAAACAGTGAGGTATCAAGTCTAAACAGCCAAGTTAGCAGTTTAAACAGTAAATTAAATGGTGTAACACCATTGGTCTATGGAGGATTAATAGCTGGTATAATTGGTTTAATTATAGCTATAGTTGCAATAGTTTTAGTTTATAGAAAGATAAGTTAATCTTTTTTTCTTTCTCTTTTTTAACTTAAATGTGGAGTTGTATTCATTTGCTTTTCTTGTTTATAATGTTAATATAGGTATGAAGGTAAATAATAGATATGTCTAAGTCTTATTGGTATATCTTCGCAAGTATGAGTGAGTACTTGTTTTGTAAATCGATATATTGGGAAGGATATTTCAGCAAGTCTATTATTGTAAAAAAACTACTATAGAGTAAAGACTTAATTTAGAGGGAAATTCGTTTAAACTTAATCTTCATGTGGAGTATATTATAATATTCCCAGTTATCAAACTCAATAAGAACCGAAGCGAAAAATTTTAAACCGTTTGTAGTCAATTGTATAATGCGGCCGTCGTCTAGCCTGGATTTAGGACGCTGGCCTTCCAAGCCAGTAATCCCGGGTTCGAATCCCGGCGGCCGCACTATCTGTTTTTATAATATATATTTGTAAGGAGCTCTGTAGAAATCCCTAATAAAGCATTTATTTATTGAAGGTATTACCGTATTATGACTTATCGTATTACTGCAAGATTACCTAAATTCGTGAAAAAATCACTAGAATATAAGTTGGTAAAACAAGCTTTAACTACATCCAAAAGAGTTCTC
>NZ_DBPRYF010000022.1:0-3470 GCF_059755235.1 Sulfurisphaera sp. | reverse complement strand
GAGGAAAATGCAATAAAAGTTCTACAAGCATTCAAAGCAGCTCCAGGGTTCCTTGGAGCAATGATACTGAAAGAGATTGGAGTGTCACCACTTGGGAGTCTTCAACTAAACGCAAAAGGATTTCACCAGATACTAGAGACTGCAAACGGAATGGATGTACCAGAACCAGTAACGATATATGAAGCACCAGAATTTAGGAATAAACCACAGAGATACATAATACACACCGAATGGAGTAACACAGATGCATTAATGTTCGGAATAGGCAGAGTGTTGATTTACCCAGAGGTAAGACAACTTCATGACAAAGTATTAGACACGCTTGTATTCGGTCCGTATATAAGAGTATTAAACCCAATGATGGAAGGAACATACTGGAGAGAATATCTAAACGAATATCATTTGTAAGTTATTATTTCTTTTGCTGTTTTTCTATTTTAATAGAGCGGTAAGCATTAGTTTTAAGATTATTATAACTCTTAAGTATCTCGTTAGATATATTTATAAACGGAAAAATTCTGAATTTTAAATGTGGAAAAGAGGAGTTCATCTTCCATCCTTGATAAATTGGGCTTTGGTCCTCACGATCCCCGTTTAATCCTTCATAAATTCCCAAAATATGGTAGAGTGTTACTTATTTACGATCACGTAAAGTTTGCTGAATCTGATGAATACTTATATCACGAAAGTTTAGTTCACCCGGCAATGACAACTCACGGTTATCCAAGAGACGTTTTAATAATTGGTGGAGGTGACGGTTTAGCTTTAAGAGAGGTATTAAAATGGAGTTCTGTTGAAAGTGTTGATGTAGTTGACAATGACGAACTTATCAACCTTGGAAGAGGGAAGTTAAAAGACTTAAACTTAAATGCTTTTTCAGACAAAAGAGTTAACGTCTTTATAGATGATGGAAGAGAGTTTTTAGAAAGGACAGATAAGAAATACGACGTGATAATAATAGATACTATTGATCTAGAAGTTGATGAAAGTGTATCTAAACTTTTCACTAAGGAGTTTTATTTGATTGCTAGGCAGAAGCTAAAAACTGATGGAGTTCTTGTAAGTAGAGACTCAGAATGTGAAAGCTTGACTTTTGCTAGAATTTATCGCACTTTAGCTTCAATCTTCCCCCTTGTAAAGCCTTATTGTGTTGATATACCGTCAATGGGTAAAGTTGGATTTGTTATAGCTTCGGATTACCGTGATCCTACAACAGTAACTTATGTCCCTCCTTTACAAACAAAAGTCTATAATTCAAGTTTTCACACACAACTCTTTGATACTTATTACAACTATAGGGAAGCTGAAATCATAACTGACTCAAACCCCATAAAACAAGATTATTTCTTTTCAGTAAAATTATACGATGACGAGAAAGTGGTCAAGAGCTCAAGAGTTAGAGTTATCAAAAGAGAAATAGTCTTAGGGGACATGGGTGAAGCTGATGACATAGAAAAGGGTTATTTAGCTGTTACAAACAAAAGGTATTTGTTAGCTACAGTTGATGGTGTTTACTCTTTTACAGAAGCTAAAGTTTATAACTATGTTAAACATTTGCTTATTGGATTTACCATTGAAGGTATAATTGGAACTGTAGCAATTTTAATGACTGAGCCATTTATGCTTGCTGTCTTTCTACCTCTTATAATTATTGTGCCCTCGATATACATTTTATATGAAAGTAGGAAAATAAGGATAAAGGTTGACACTACATTCTATAAAAGTAACTATAAACTGTTGAGTGAGGGAGGAGAAAAGATAGAAACAAAACAATTATCAACAGCAATTTTTTAGGATTCAGAGTCAGAGGAAGTATTATCACTGCTTATGCAAAAACATAATCGGAATAAGACAAATAGGCTGTTTTGAGCAAATTTAGTATAAAGCGCTAAGTACTCTCTAAAACTGTTTATTAGCTCTTTATGGTCTAACTCTGAAAAGCGAGCAGGAAATGTTTTATTAGTGTTAATTCAAAAATTGAAGTTACTCGTTATAATCAAACACGGAACTGTTAGTAAAAGGATATTTTCAGAAAATAATAAAGAAATACATATATAAAAAGATAGAGACAACAGATAGTTTACACATTTTTTATCGTATACCTGCTTATGATTATGAAAATAACGCCAATTATCACTATCCCTAAGCTCCATAAAAGCGATACTGGATTCCCTACAAATGCATTATAAACTGATTGGGATACGTAGGTAGTTGGTTCAAGGTAAGCTAAATAACGGAAAGGCAATGGTATTAAAGTTATTGGGAAATAAACAGGGGCAAAGAAAGTCAAAATTAAGCTTATAACTGACGAGTATTGAATTGCAGCGCTATAGCTCTTTATCAATAAACCTAAAGCCATTCCAAACATAGAAGCCATAAAGATTGAGGCAACAACACCGACAATAAGGTAAGGAATTGATACAACTTGCAAGTGGAGGGAATAAACGCCCACAAGTAAGATGAATACAATCGATAGTATATATAATAAACCTCCACTTAATGCAACACTAATTGCAAAAATCTCTTTAGTAATTCCGGAAGCTATCATTAAAGAGAACCTGCCGTTTGACTTTTCATAACCTATACTTCGAATAACAGTAGTCATAATCCCTGTCGAAACTTCATAAGTTACTGTACCAGCAATAATGTAAGGAGCAAACTCTTTCATGGAAATTATGCCAAAAACAAACACAAGTGCTATTGGGTTAAGTATTGAAATAGTTAAGAAAGCTAATATATAAGCCTTAGTGGTTTTAAGCTGTAGCATAACAAGGTCAGCTAACTCTTTCAACATCCTTCATCACCTGCAAGTAAATTTCTTCTAAGCTTGGAATCCTAACTTCAAATTTTCCCTTTATATCTGAGAGCACTCTCCTTACTTCTTCTTCTCCCTTCACTCTATAAACATTCCCCGTTGAGTAATCAGTAACTTCATACCAATCTGCAAACTTCTCCTTAATCTCTGCTGTAGTCCCTTCAATTATAACTTTTCTGTAAATGAAGTAAATACGGTCAGCTAATTTTTCAGCCTCATCTAGGTAGTGTGTCGTAAGCAACATGCTTTGCCCTTCTTTTTTCATGTCTAGCAAAATTTTCCAAACATCTCTCCTAGCTTGTGGATCTAAACCAGTTGTTGGCTCATCGAGAATAACTAGCTTGGGATTGTTTATCAAAGCCATTGCTATTAGCGTTCTTCTCTTTAATCCACCAGATAAGTCTCTGCCTAGACTGTTTCTTTTCTCTTTTAAACCAAGGAGATCTAGTAGCTCTTCTCCTCTCTGTATGATGTCATTTTTCTCCATCCCCTTGATTTTACCCAAGTAATAAATGTTACCCGAAACTGTGAGATCTTCCCAGGGTTCATCCTCTTGCGGTACAACCCCCATCATTTTCTTTATGTGTCTGTCTGTTGGTTTCTTTCCAAAAACTTTTATTTCACCTCTAGTGGGGGTTAGTTCACCGTAAATTTG
>NZ_DBPRYF010000021.1:0-2838 GCF_059755235.1 Sulfurisphaera sp. | reverse complement strand
TACGGCAGATTTAATTTTTGGTTTAATTCTTACAGTGGCTAGAAGAATTGTTGAAGGTGACAGAATAATTAGAGAAAATAGATGGAATATTCCATGGCAACCTGATTTTCTCTTAGGTTACGACGTTTATGGGAAGACTATTGGCATCATAGGTATGGGGAGGATAGGAAGAGCATTAGTTAAGAGGGCTAAGGGATTTAATATGAGGGTTATTTATAACAGTAGAGTACCTAAGAACGACGTAGAAGCTGAATATGTATCTTTAGATTATTTGTTAAGCGAAGCAGATTTTGTAGTTGTTACAGTAGATCTAAATGAATCAACTTATCACCTAATTAATGAGGAACGATTGAAAAAGATGAAGCCTACAGCTTTTCTTATTAATGCGTCCAGAGGGAAAGTAGTAGATGAGAAAGCATTATTAAAAGCGTTAGAGGGAAAGTGGATAGCAGGGGCTGGATTAGATGTTTTTGAGAATGAGCCAATTTCTTCTGAAAATCCTTTAACGAAATTTCAAAATGTGGTTTTAGCTCCTCATATTGGTAGTGCTACCGTAGAGACTAGGAATAAAATGGCTGAAATTGCTGTTAATAATTTAATCTACGGGCTTCTAGGAAAACCGCTTATTTATGAGGTCTAAATATACGTCATATCTCTATTTATTTCCTTGGCGAATTTGTCAATTTCATTCTTAAGCTCATCCGTTTTTAGCTCTCTTATTTCTTCCAGCGTCTTTCTAATTCCCTTTTCAAGGAGCAACTTATCAAAAAGCAGGGTCTTTGATGCTATTAGATACCTTAGCCGTATTTTTTCCTCTTCTAAGAACTCATTTAATTTCCCTTCGAGCGACAAAGCCTTCAAAATATTTTGTTTATTAACTGCTCTTATCCAGTTCTTTTCTCCTTTTATTTTTGTTAGAAACTCACTTTCATAAGCAATCTCACTAAGTATACTGTAAGTGTTCTCGTTTATTTCTTGTTCTCTTTTACGTAATATATCAGCTGAAAGATCTTTAAGGAATTCTTCCTTGACTTTTACCCTAACTCTTTGCGGAGAATTCGTAAATCCTAAAGAATTTGACACATTTTCTATCTCTTTAAAGACTTCTTCTATGTCTTTCTCTATTAGATTAATACTACTTTCTTCTTTTTTAAGAAGAATAGAAGATACTTTGTGAAGTATTGTAACATCTAGCGTAACAAAAAGTGATATTATTTGGTCTATTTCTGAGTTGAAAGTAGAATTGTACCAGAGTAAAAGCCTTCTAGATAAGTATTTTTTAGGCCAATTATCTAGGGTGTACAAGATTGGAGATTTTGCATAATATAATGCTATATAATATCCTCCAGATATTTTCTTATATATATTAACTATAAGTTCTTTATCTAACCCTAAATTTTCTGCAACTTTAATATAGTCCAAATATAATCAGCCCTGCCACTTTCTTCACAAACTCAGCAAAGGGTGAGTTCATCAGAAGAAAGAATAGAGAGAATAAAATAAAAAATTTACTTTTCTAGGTATCCTTTCTCCATTAATAACTCAGCAGCTAATATTCCTCCTCCTGCAGCCCCTCTAACAGTATTGTTTATTAATGATACCATTCTTATCATTCTCTTGTTAACTTGCTTTATTCTGCCTACTACTACGCTCATTCCGGGGACATCGCCAGCCCATCTGTCGAAGTAGACTTGCGGTCTATTATCTACGTTAGTTACTAGAATTGGTTTTGATGGCGCAGAAGGCAGTTTCAGTTCTTGTGGCTCTCCTTTAAAGTTCTCTAAAGCCTCTTTAACTTTTTCATTTGGTGTTTCTTCTTTAAACGATACGTACAATACTTCATAATGACCATGTATTGTTGCAATTCTATGTGTGGTTGCGGCTAAGCTTACATCTTCTAACTTTGGTTCATTTACGTTTCTCTTTACTTCGCTCAGTAGCCTAAATACTTCTTTAATTGTTTTAGCATCGTATGCATCTCCCAGTGGTAATATGTTATCAACTACATCTAGTGACGGAATACCCGGATAACCTGCACCGGATAATGCTTGAATTGTAGTTATAAACGCACCATCCATCTTGAACTCTTTAAATATTGCACCTAATGGTATTGCTGCTCCTTGGGCTGTACATAATGGAGTTGTTACAATAAATCCTTTCCATTCTCTCCTTTTCCTCTGTTCATCAATTAGGCTGACTGTGTGTGAATTTAACTCGGGCACCAGTAATGGAACGTCTGGGTCAAACCTATGATCAGGAGAGTTGCTAATTACTGGGAAACCTTCTTTTGCAAACTGTTCTTCAACAGGCCCAGCTGCTCCTTGTGGTAGTGGTGAAAAGACAATATCAACATCATCCATTAATTTTGGATCTGTTGGCTTTACTTCCATATCTGCTACTTCTTTAGGAACTTGACCTACTGTTTGCCATCTTACAATTTCTCCATACGGTTTTCCTACAGATCCTTTTCCTGCTAGGTATGCAGGCTTAATGTATGGATGGTTTGACAACATTCTTACATACTCGATTCCTACTAGTCCAGTTGCTCCTAATATTGCGGCTTTGAGAGTTCTCCTCATGAGTATCACCTAATTATATGAATTTCAAAAATATAAGCTTACTTTACAAATAGACGCTTTACACTTTAGCAAAAAACGGTTTAAGTTAAAAGTACAGCCCCCATAGAGGAATATGAGACAAATCTAGCATACAGAGCCAATAGTCCACACTTATATCTTAGCGATGGAGAAATCCACTATTAAGACCCTTTCTTTAATTCCTCTCTAGATAGATCAACCTCCTGTCTTCCTTTATTCGCATCAATGATTATTGTATCGC
>NZ_DBPRYF010000020.1:0-67396 GCF_059755235.1 Sulfurisphaera sp. | reverse complement strand
TACTTAGATTACCGAAGACTTCAAAACGCTATAATAACTAAGGCAATAGAGTATAACGTCCCACTATACTTCGTAGACCCTAGAGGTACATCAAAGTCGTGTTATAGGTGTGGGTCTGAGTTAGTGTTTTACGGCAGGCTTGGTGTTTGCCCAAAATGTGGATTTATTGTAGATAGAGATAAGAACGCATCCTTGAACATTTACAAGAGGATGTGGGAGGGCCTTGGGTCTCTCCTGAAAGCCCCTGCAGTGAAGGATGAAGCCCGACGGAGCAGGAGAAGAAGAATGAGGGGATGAGGGGGAATACGATGAGGTTGTTATACGTAATTAGAAACCACGAGAAATATCTAAAAATCAGCTCCCGACCCGAACCCTCTCTTCAATAACTTTTCTGTTACTCAAAACTCTGGGATCTCGTGGATCAAATGCACCGAGTAAAGAAGCAAATAAAGTACTTGAATCTATTGTTTTGTCCAAAGTCTTATCTTCATACATTGTGCGAGCAAAATGGTCACCGACATAAAACTTTTCTAAACCTTTCTTTACCTCATTCGCTGCAGTCAGATATTTATCTTTCAAATTTTCATCGCCGAAAAATTCAGCAAACTTATATGCAGCAATTAGACCGGCATATACAGCTAAAGACGTGAAAAAGTGAGTACTATATCTTTCTTCTCATAAATCATATGATGGAAGAGGTAATCCAGTTTCCTCATCCCTATAGTCAATAAGAAATTCTGCGATCTTTTTTACAAAAGGCGCATATAAGGGTTTCACAAAATCTATGTCTGTAAACCTACTAAAATGAGCCCAGAGAGCATAAAGCATTAGTGCAGTCTCGTCTTCTTGTATAGGTATACTTCTAGTAGTCCAAGGGTGCCAAGTAGAGCCCCAATTTCCATCGCAGGTGTATTTTTGAAATAGAAATCCATTAAAGACAAGTGGTTTAGTGAAAAGAATTAGATGTCTAACTGGATCTTGATAGCCGTACAAAGTTGACGCCTAGCGAAACAGTTAAATATTTGATAAGCATTGATAATATTTGGTAGGTGAAGTGTCCCAGAAGCGGAGGTAAAATAAAGCTCCAAGAGGGACATGGATAGTAGTAAGCTCAAAATATGTGGCTTTCCCCAGAGCCCGAGCACCTTCTACCATGTGGTGACTACAGATGATCCCTCGGTGGAAGGTGCAGATGAAGGTTCTGGGAGGGGTTGCCACGAATGGGGGTAAGGACGATGATAAGCCACCGATGGACTCAAGAGGGTGGCTGAGCCTGGTGAACCCCAAGGCTTACATAGGTCTATGAACACCTATGTAAGCTGAACCCCAGAAGGACACTTTGACTTTAGGATCATGTAGTAATTAAATTGTATAGTGTATGCTTTGTCGCTGCGCTTCAGTATTACTAATAAAGTAAATTTTTCTCACTCAATTATATATTTTTAGTAAACTCAAAAAATATGTGCCATCATTAATTTTACTTTTAATCATAGCATTAGGTCTATCTCACGCGTTGGAACCTGATCATATAGTGGCGTTAAGGTTTATGAAAAGTAAGAAAGACTATGCGATGTTTGGTTTATCTCATGGTATTGGTTTTGCACTAATTGCAATACCTCTGGTTATTATATTTTCTTTTCTTCCTTTTCTTGAGTTTATAGGTGATTTAATTGGTTTAGGGTTTGCTGTCGTACTACTTTATTCAGAGATTATAGGTAAGGAAATAGAATTCGAGGTAATGAGATCTTTTGGATCTGGAATGCTACAAGGAGCATTTGCTATAACCCCATCTAAGATTGTAGTAGCAGTGATAGCTTCAGAAGTAGGTCTCCTTTTAGGTTCTCTATATATTTCTTTGTTTATTTTAATATCACCAGTGACGATCTTTTTAGTTGGAACATTAGTTTCTTATTTAGTAAATCTAAAAGCAGACTTGTCTCGGTATATTAACATTGGAATTGCTGTGGTTACAATTATTTATATTTTGATAACTATTATAAGATGATGCCAGTGGAAATAGTCTACGAGCCTTACAAGAAAATAATTATCCATGAGATAATTGAGTTACCTTTTGATGAATTAATTTCTGAAGTCTTAATGCAGGCAAGATCATTAGGAGGAACTGCTATACCCTCAATAAATTGGTGTGAGGGAATAGCTTTTGTTGCCCAACCATTTCCTTTAACTGAAGACATTGTAAGAGAAATGCTCATAGGGAACGTACATTATGCAGGGGTTATATTTTCAAGGAAAGACGACTTTCAACCAGAAGTTAGGGGCAGTTTTGGAGTTATTAGGTTAGTAAACAGATGCAATAATCCTAACTTTAAAACAATAGCCAATTTCCTAAAGACTTTTAGTTCGTAGTTCATAATACCAGCGATAAACCTCATTATTATTTATAATAACTTTTGGAGGGAAATTTGTAACACATATTCTGAAAAATTTTCTATCACTTTTTGCTAGTTTGCAATAGTCATGAAATGGACATCCTCTAAGGGCAGACTCTCCAACAACTTCAAAGTTTATTTTTCTCCCTTTTTACCTAAAGTTAAAACTGACTCTTTTAGGAGCTGGCCAATACTGATCCTATATGTTTCCATTTATCTATTATACACCTTATTGTCTTATTTTTAATTCCATAGATAACTAGGAAAGCACTGAGATAGACTGTTAAAGCAAAAGAAATTCCTAATAAAATTGAAGTATATGATAATGACGTCTCATATTATTCCTTCAAGTATTTTTCTCTTAAGTATCTTAGCAGATCTTCAGGGTCATATGTCCTCCCGAAAGCCTTCATTAATAAATCTTTTGGTGAGTAAGTAGCGCCGTATCTACAGATCCTTTCACGTAACCATTCCTTTATTCCTAAAATATTCCCATTACTTACATCATCTTTTAGCTTAGGATAAGCTGAGTAGATCATACCCGCTACTACATTACCAAGTGTGTAAGTTGGGAAATAGCCAATAGATCCTTGAGACCAGTGAATATCTTGTAATACACCTTCACTATCGCTTTTTGGTCTAACTCCCAGATACTTGTCCATAAAATCGTTCCAAATTTCTGGGAGTTCACCAACTTTTATTTCCTCATTTATTAATTTCTTCTCTATCTCATATCTTAAAGCTATATGAAAATTATAAGTAACCTCATCTGCGTCTACTCGGATTAAGCTTGGCTTTACTGTGTTTACGTACTTATATATATCTTCCTCGTCATATTTCTTTACAAAGTCAAGGTACTTAGTTATCAAGGGATAGATAAGGTGAACAAACTCTTTGCTTCTACCTATAACGTTCTCCCAAAACCTTGATTGTGACTCGTGAATTCCAGTTGAGGCTCCTTGTGCTAACGGCGTTTTCTCAAGGCTTTTATCGATTAAGAGCTCATAAGTTGCATGACCACTTTCATGAACTACTGAGTAGATTGTTTCCTTGAAGTCTTTTCCTTCATATCTTGTTGTCATTCTAACGTCACTACCAGAAATTCTTATCGTAAAAGGATGAGCGGAAACATCTAATCTAAACGAATCTTCTGGCATTTTAAGGAGTTTTATAATCTCTAGATTTACTTTTTCCATGTCCTTTGTGTCATAGCTTTCTTCTTCTAATGGATGAGTCTCTGGAAAATATCCTTTTTCTCTAACTTTATCAAGAATGACTTTTAAATTTGGCAATAACACATTGAATACTTTATCGCCATCATCCACTGTAAAACCTTCTTCGTAGAGGTCTAAAAGAGCATTATACGGATTTTTCTCATATCCCAAGTAATCTGCTATCTTTCTCTCTAACTCTACTATTTTTTCTAGGTAAGGTTCAAACTTTGCAAATTTATTTTCCTTTTTTGCATCTCTCCATGCTATTAATGCTTCTGACGTTATTTTATCTAGTTCTTTTATTATCTCTATAGGAACTTTTACATAAAACTTTATCTCCCTATTTAGGACTCTGATGAAGCCTTTTTCTTCATCTGATAAACTCTCTTTACCTTGATATTTGGAAACTAAATTATTGAGTTTCAAGTATTCATCTTTTAACATCTCGCTAAATACACCAGTAACTTCTCCTCTAATGGGTGCGTCGGAAGGAGGCATATATGTCTCTCTATCCCACCCCATTAAACTAAGAGCATAGTTGATACTCCAAACTTTTGCATATTCATCTACTAACTCTTTTATGTTTTCAAAGACCATATTAAGTAATTTAACTACTCCTTTATATTGATTAGGTTTATAAGCTATCGATATATCTTTCATTTATGTTTGAGGGATTGGCTAAATTTATTGTAAAAAAATGGTATATTGTTCTTGCTATTTGGGCTTTATTGATTGTCCTATCAGCCCCACTCTCATCACTTTTTCTAAAATCTGTTAGCTATCAAGTTACAATCTCAGTACCTGGAAGTACTTCAGCTAAGGCCGAAAACATTGTATCTAACTACTTTAAACTGCTTGGTGCCTCAGGGTCTAATGGAGTATTAATAATAAAAGACAATGTAAGTAAATATTCGTCATTTTTAGCCAATCTAACATCTTATGGAAATATTTCTCTTTATAATTTTTATACGATCGAAAAAGGAATATTGAATCAAACACTAACACAGATTGTTCCTCAAGTTAACAACCTAACGAAGATCTTAATGAACATAAGTCAAAGTGAAAAAAATACAAGCATAAAACTTCAGAATGAATATGTTAATTTGACATCTCAAGTTAGTAAACTTGAGGAACTACACAATGGTACACTAAAAGTTCAGACTGAGTTTGTAAATATCAGCAATACAATAAACAAAACTGCACTTCAGTTAAAGCAATTACAAACATCGATGAGGGATAATTACACTACTTTTCTTACTTTACATGAAGGTGAAATAAAGACTAACGGCACAATTTACAACACATCTCTCTTCTTATATGCTCCAGTTACTGCTTTCCTAAAAGTCTGGGTAGTAGCATTCAATCAGACGCATAGCATAAGCTCGGCAAACGAATTAGCTTATCAAAAAGTATCCTCAATGATAAATAATACCGAAGAAAAGGAATACTTCACGTTGTTTTATCATTACTGGAACAGTAGCCAAGTTTTTCCAACAAATATTTATACAATTGCTGATCAAGCAGTTTATAATGCATCAAAGGAGTTCTTTACTAACACGACTCAATTAGAATTTGTATCATTTGTTCTTTCTAATGTAAATGTTACAAACTACTATAATGGAAGTGTAATTGAGAAGACCACAGTCCTTTACTTTAATCAAACTTATCATATTCCTATCCAATTAGGATATGAACTACTGACACAAGATCCTTTCGAAGTATTATTATCAATTTATTCACAAAAAACTGGGCTTTCGCCAGCATTTCTTGAAACAGTTTACAACGCTACTAACTTCAGCAGTCTAGCATATCAAACAATTATCAGCAAATTGACAAATCAAACTCAAAAAGACTTTATAACTGAGGTATACAAAAACCTCTCCGAAACTCCAGAAGTTTTTGCCATTAGATATATTTCTCAGCAGTTCAACGTAAGTCAAAGTGTTGTGAGTGAAGTTTACTCTTTTAATTCAACAAGCGATTATATTAACTATGTTTCCTCAATTGCCTCAAACAAGACTAATTTACCAAAATGGTTCTTTGTAAGCTTGCTAACAACTGACAATATAAATAACCTTACAGCATATCTCTTCTCCTCTCATCTATCATCTTTATCAAAACTTTTGCAAAAAAGTAATTTAACAACCTCAGAATTTGCATTGATCTTACTAAACTACACAGATTTTAGATCTTTAGCTTCTGAGTTGATAGTCAACTATGCTAACTTTACTCCTTTACTAACAGTAAATAAAACAGGGTTAATTAACGTAATTTTAACTAACATTAGCGTAGAGCAACTGATAAAGGAAAATAATTTTCCAGTAGAGCCAATACAGAATATTACTGATAACCTTTATTCCTCAAACATGTTTTTAATCTTTATGAAGGGAAACTTCACATACCAGGAAGCCCAAGATTTTCAGAAATTTATACAACAAGAGCTTAACGTTACCACTTATCTAACAGGTGGAGAACCAATTAATTATCAACTCAAAGGCATAGCATCCTCAGCTTATTCAATAGCTATACCAGTCGGTATTATTCTAGCTATTGTCCTTGCAGGGATCTACTTTAGGTCTTTTGTAGCTGCTTTTATGCCTTTGGCAATTTATATCTCAGCTTATCTAGTAGCTTCGGTCTTTCTATGGGCAGTTGTTATCAAGTTACTTAACATAACTGTAAACTTCCTTACCCCTAGCGAAGTTTTGCTTTTAGCGCTAGGTCTTGGTACTGACTATGTTGTATTCATAGCAAGCAGATATATTGAGGAAAGGGAAAAAGGTAAAAACAAAGACGAAGCTGTTTACGAAGCTGTTAGATGGGGTGGAAGAGCTGTAACAATTACAGCTTTAATAGTAATGCTGTCATTCCTTTTCATCTATATCTATAAAATACCGTTCTTCTCAGATACAGCAATTTCAGATATGTTAGGTGTTGTAGTTGTTTGGTTAGCCGCTATAACGCTATTCCCTGCTATATTGTGTGCAACAGGAGATAAATTGTTCTTCCCGAGAAAATTAACCAAAACGCCTAAGATTAAAAAAGCCAATATAAAAAGACCCACAGCTTACGTGGGTATTATAACTGCAATAGTAGTTGTTTCAGTACTTGTAGCTTCTTTTACTCCTTTAACGTTAAACGTATTAGCTTTATTGCCTCCATCACAAGCTACACAAGGGATTTCAATTCTAAGTACACAATTTAAATCGGCAAACGTCTTCCCAATATATGTAGTTATACCTTATAATGGAACTTTTAATCAGTCAGCATATTCTTACGCTGTAGCTATTTACAAAGAGCTTTCTTCTATTCCGGGTGTTACTGCAGTAGACTCTCCAGTTTCACCTTATGGTGGTTTAATTAACTATACTGACCTTTCAGCATATAATTATACCCAATATTTCTCTCATGGTTACATGTTATTTGTCGTAAATCAAAAATATCAGCCATTCTCTAATCAAGCATTTAACATAGTGGCACAAATACAAAAAGATGTAAAGAACGCTTATATAGGCGGTAGCCCAGTAGATGACTACAATATCTATCATTTCGTTACCTCCAATTTTGCAATTATTGTAGCTGAAATATCAGTAACAATGTTTATTCTCCTTTATGTTATGACCAGGTCTTTGGCTGTATCTGGCATCGTGATTTATACTATCCTATCTGCAGTTGCTATAACGTTAGCATTAGAGAGAATAGTATTTACCTCAATTCTTGGTTATTCAATATTTGCTGTTGTACCTATTTTCCTTGTTTCAATAATTATAGGAATCGGAATGGATTATAACATCTTTATGGTTTCAAGAGTTCATGAAGAATTGGAAAAAGGATCAAATATGGAAGAAGCAGTTGAAACTGCAGTAAGCAACTTGAAGCTTACAATTGCGTTTCTAGGTTTAATTTTTGCTGGCACGCTTGGTTCGCTAATGCTAGTAAATGCTTCAATACTTCAAGAATTGGGATTTGCCTTTGCAGTGGCTGCCATCTTAGAAACTACTGTTTTATGGAGCTACCTTATGCCTTCACTTCTCATTATCTTATATAAGAAATTTAAAATTAGACCTAAGCTGATAGTGTGATTATCCTCGCCTTTAGAGGCGGGCTTTTAGTTGGAAAAGAATTTAGTTTTTTTGTCAAACTATTCTTATGCTTAGAGAGATTCAAGTTATATTTAGGCTTGGCCCTAGAGTCCTTAAACTTAGGGAATTTAGGCAGAGGGAATTTGAAGGTAAGCCCGTAGATGAAAAAGAAATGGAGAAAGAGGCCAAGAAGTTATTAGATGCTTTCCTTTCTTTAGGCCCTGCATTCATAAAACTAGGACAAATTTTATCTGTGCACTCAGATGTCCTACCAGAACCATACTTAAAAGAGTTATCAAAACTTCAAGATGAGGTACCTCCTGCACCTTGGGAAGAAGTTGAAAAAATAATTAAAGAAGATCTCCAAGAAAAATATGAGGAATACGAGATAAATCCTAAGGCTATTTCGTCAGCAAGCATAGGACAAGTGTATTTGGCGAAAGAGAAGAAAACTGGAAGAACAGTAGTGTTTAAGGTAAATAGACCTAATATAAAAGAAATTGCTGAGAGAGATGTAAAAGTCATTAAGACATTACTTCCTCTGACAAAGTATTTGTTTGACGAGTCCTTTTATGAAAGCTTAGCAGCTATTGTAAACGATTTTAGCAAGAGAATATTTGAAGAAATGGATTTCACAAAGGAGACATTTTACATGAAAAAATTGAAAGAAGAGCTGGAGGAGTTCCCGGATGTGAGGCTACCAGAAGCCTACTACTCTACTAAAAGAGTTCTAATAATGGAATATTTAAAAGGTTATAAGGTAACTTCAGAAGAAGCAAAGAAAATTGTTCCTCCTAATTATTTAGCTTATAAGATTTTCAAGGTTTTTATGCTACTCCTCTTGACCAAGGATTATTTTCACGCAGATCCTCATCCAGGTAACTTAGCGGTTGACGAAAGGGGGAACTTGATACTCTACGATTTTGGGATGATAGGGAGGATGGATAAAGAGACAAGAAATAGACTTCTAAGGGCATATGCTGCTTTGATAAGATTTGATGCGGTAGGTCTAGTCAAGGTCTTAGAGGAGTTAGGAGCAATTCAGCCAGAGGCTGATAGAGAACTATTAGCAAAAGGAATAGAGCTTTTTCTTAAAACTTTTGAGGGAGTATCAGCAGAGACACTAGAAGTAGAGACATTCTTAAATGCGGCTAATGAAGTTTTTTACCGTTTTCCGTTAAAAATACCAGAAAAATTAGCAATATATATAAGGATGACGTCAGTTTTAGGAGGGACTTGTAACCAAATAGACCCTAATTTTAATTTCTTTGTTAATCTTCAACAATTAATCGAAGAAGAAGGATTGCAATGGAGTGCAATGTTTGATGACATAAGGAATACAATTCAGTCAGCGGTGAAAAAATTTAGACTTTCTCTTCTTGAGAAACCCATAGTGGTTCAAAAGAAAAGTAATAGAATGACAGTTGTTGCTTCACTACTCGTTATATTTGCAATAATTTACTACTTGTTATCTCATGACGCGATAGTTTCAATCCTTATAGGAATGTTTGCTTTAACAATAAGTAGAGTATAAAAAGAAAGAAAAAAGAGGAAAAAGGACTTTATTCGATCTTTACTGTCGAAGTCCCAGCTATTGGTATCTTAATTGTAAGCACACCGTTTTCATACTTTCCCGTAACTTCAGCGTCTTTTGCTACACTGTAAGGAAGTTTGATAACTTTCCTAACTGATTTAGGTCTCTGAGCCAGATATTTGACTGAAGGTTCTGAGATTTCCCTATCAGCTTCTATGATTAGTTCGTTTTGTCCGCTAATTCTAGCTCTAATCTTCTCTTTCTGGAAACCTGCCATATCAGCTATAACTACTAGATATCCTCCTTCCTCATACATGTCTACTGGTGGGTAAAGCAACTCGTAAAATCCTCTACCAAGTTCTTCAGCTCTTTTTTGTATCTCCTTATTTAGGTAGTACGTGAAAGACATTTATTACCACCTCTTCCTCTTTTTCATAAAGAATAAAAATAGTCTCCATATCAAATACCATTTAACAATTTTTCCTAGCTTCATAAGTAGATATATCTTATCCACGTTAATATATTTTTGTACTAAAAGTAACGGTGTACTATGATGTTGTAAGTATATTTACCTAAAAGTGATAATTAAATTATGTTAGGCAAACTCATCTACGAAAACCTCCAAAAGTACGATTTTCCTTACCCTTTAGATAAGAAGATCTGTTCTGGTTGGGCTAAGGATATTCCAAAGAACGGCTCTACAATAATTTATACCTCTTGTATGCATCAAACTGCATCGTTAAGTGATGTTTACTCAAAATTCATTCCTTATGCCGAAAAACTTTCTTCACTCTCCTTTCTAGGTAAATTTGTAAAACCAAAAAAGGAAGAACTAGATAGAGCCTATTTAGTTTTAAATAAGATAGCTAATTTATTGAAAAAGAATGGCATAGAGTTTGGATATCTTTATGAAGATGAACCTTATAGTGGCGCTATTTTACTAGAACTTGGATATCTAGATGAGTTTAAGATCCATGCTAAACATGTTTATGAATTTTTCAAAAATAGGGGGGTAAAGAAAATAATTACAGTAGATCCTCATACTCATAACGCTCTAACGAGGTACTCTGAATTCATAAACTTTGATATAGAGGTTGTGAATTACCTTGAGCTGATCAAAGATGCTAAAGGCTTGACAAATGATACTTTTGTAATTCATGATTCTTGTCTCTATTCCCGCTTCCTTAATTTAAGAGACACTTATAGAAACATAATAAATAAGAGCGGTATAAAAACAGTTGAAGATGAGCTTGTGACTGGGAAAGATACTTCATACTGTTGTGGTTCACCAATAAAACCGGTAAATCCAGAGCTAAGTGATAAGATTGCTAAAGCTAGGGCAGAGCAACTCACACGTTTAAGTAAGAATGTCGTAGTTGTTTGCCCAATGTGTTATGCGAATCTTTCAAAACACGTAGAAAATGTAAAAGATTTAGCAGAGGTGATTGAATGAGTTGGGATATAGCAATTCAAAGGACAATAAACAACAACGTCCCTAGAGTTTATAAAATTTTGAAAGAACATCCTTACATACTTGATTTAGCCAAAAGCCTCAGAGAAGCTAAGATGAAAGTCTTATCTAACTTAGAGGAGTATGTAGAACAGACGTTAGAATCAGTGAAGAGAACTGGCGGAAATGCATATTTTGTTAAAGACGCAAATGAAGCTAGGGAAATTGTTGGAAAGATAGTAGGAAAAGGAAAGACCGTTGTGATGGGTAAGTCAATGGTCGCTTATGAACTAGGAATTAGGAAGTACTTGGCAAGTTTAGGGAATGAGGTGTGGGAAACTGACCTTGGCGAATTTTTAATTCAGCTTTCAGATGAGCCTCCATCTCACATAATAGCCCCTGCAATTCACCTTACGAAAGAGAGAGTAGCTAAACTGTTGAAAGAGAAGTTAGGGTTTGATGTTTCAGAGAATTCTACTCACGAGGAGTTAGTACAAAAAGTCAGAGAATTTCTAAGGACGAAGTTTCTTTCAGCTGATGTAGGTATTACTGGGGCTAATGCTGTTGCAGCTGATGTAGGTTCTATAGTTCTTGTAGAAAATGAGGGAAACATAAGGATGAGCACTGTTGTTCCCCCTACTCATATTGCAATTGCTGGAGTTGAGAAAATTGTTCCTACCTTGCAAGATGCCATGAATGAGGCTTTAGTTCAAGCAGCTTATGCTGGTCTTTATCCGCCAACTTATGTTAATGTAACATCTGGCCCTAGTTCCACTGGGGATATAGAAATGAAAAGAGTCTCCCCTGCACATGGTCCTAAGGAGTTTCACTTAATCCTTGTAGATAACGGGAGGATTAATGCTAGTAAAGACGAATCTCTCAAAGAAGCTTTACTTTGTATAAGATGTGGAAGATGTCATCTTCACTGTCCAGTCTATAGGGTTTTAGACGGTTCTTGGGGTGATCCTCCTTATTCCGGCCCAATGGGTGCTATGTGGTCTTATATTATTAACAAGGACTCAAAACCCGCGATGTATTGTACTCATTCTGGAAACTGCAAAGAAGTATGCCCAATGAAGATAAATATACCTAAGGTGTTAGAATATATAAAGTATTTAGGGAATAAATCAGCTTAGCTTTTATTGCTCCTTTTTATCTCAAATATAATGAAAATTGGAGTCTTGCTTTTACTAGCTCTAGTACTTTTATCATTTTTATCTCAATCCACCTTTGTAATTAATCAAGTCTCAAGTCCAAGTGTTTTTGCAGTACAACCACTTGGAATTTCTGCGAGTGGCAACTACTTGTATGTAACGACCTTAAATGGAGTATTAACGTTATCATTAAACCTTACACTGCTTAATTTTACTGAGGATTATGGTGCTGTCATTCCTTTAGCTGTAGGCAACACGGTTTTTGTAACAAACTATGTTAATGATACACTAGAAGTTATAAGCAACGGAGTTATTACACAAACTATAACTTTAGGAGGAAATTTTGAGCCAATTTCTTCTGCTCCTTCATTGCCAAGGATGTTTTATGGATACAGTATGGCTTATGATCCTCAGAATAATTTGCTATACGTTACAGATAGTTACCTTGGTTATGTGGTTGTAATAAATTTAGCTACTGGAGAAAAGACTACAGTTTACGGTTTTTATGCTCCAACGGATGCAATTTATGATCCTAATAATGGCAATGTGTTCATACTAAGCTATTACAGCAATAACATAACAGTAATGAAAGGAACATCAATAAATAAGGTTCTATCGGCAAATTTCCCTCCCTCTATGGGTGTAGTTGCAGGAGACCTTCTTTATATAGCTTCCTTTAACTACAACTTGATCGATGTTTATAATCTAACTTCTAATACACAAAAGGTGATACAAACTGGTAATGATCCTTATTTTTTAACTTATGACCCAGAAAATAATGAGGTTTATGTAACCGAGTTTGGTTCAAATAGCATTCTTGTGCTTAGCAACGGTAATGTGGTGGGAAATTACACAATAGGTTCTCAGCCAGCTGGTATTTTATATTATAATGGTCTTCTTTACGTAGCGCTTTATGGCGAAGATAAAATAATAGCTTTAAACCCCAACACTATGCAAACTGTTTACAGCTTGACTTTGGACAATTACTACACTGGAATTATATCGTCTTCTGGGAACCTCTACGTTACAGAGTATTACAACAACAAAATAGTAGAACTAAACTCTAATGGAGAAATAATCAGATCATTGACTTTGATTAATCCCTATGCAATCGCCTCTGGAAATAATGAGATCTTTGTAACTTGTCCTACAAATAACAGAATTGCTATAATTTCATCGAATTTATCTGTGATTAGTTATATAAAAATACCAGATCCTAGCCACGTAATTTACTATAATGGCTTAGTTTACGTTACCAGCTTTAGCACGAACAGACTTTATATAATTTCTCCTAATGGATATATAATAAATAATATATCAGTTAATGGTAAAGGTCCTTCTTCGATTGCAGTGTATGGTAATAGTATTGTTATTTCTGATACAATTTCTAAACAACTCTCCATATATAACGGCTCTGTGTACGAGTATAACTTGACATTCTCACCGTTGGCTGTGTTTAGTTATAATGACTTTCTTTACGTGATAGGAAACGGAACTGTGACAATTTTCAAAGATTTTCAGCTAGTAAATGAGACGTATTCTAACTATTTACCGAACATGTATCTACTTCCAATCATAAACGGCATGGTCTACAACGACTTAGTTTATATTCCCTATGGAAATCAAATCTACATATTTAATGGCTCCACCTTGAGTAATTCAATTAAACTGAATAAAACTATCATTGGCTTAGCTGAGTTAAATGGACATATATATGCAATTTCTCCTTTCTCTTCAATATTTAATCTTCAACAAGAGTTTACTGTGACTTTTGAAGAACATGGTTTGCCCAACGGTACTAAGTGGGGAGTTGTAGTTAATGGTAGCGTATATTATTCAAATTCGTCAAGCTTAACACTAAATTTAGTTCAAGGGGTATACAACTTTTCTATCTTGAGTGTTACCGGTTACAACTCTAATATAACGTCAAGGGTTTTTAATGTCACCAAGAACTTGATAGTGCCCGTTAACTTCACTCCCATTATGCATTCAATAATCTTTCATGAAGTGGGATTACCTAAAGTCACTAGATGGGGAATCATTGTTAATGGATCAACTTATTACTCAACAAATAGTAGCTTAACAATAACTTTACCTTATGGAACATACAAATTTTCAGTGCTGAATATTTCTGGTTATTACTCAAATATCTCTGAAGGCATATTGGTTATTCCAAATACCTCCACAATATATATCAAATTTACTCCGATTACACATATTGTGACTTTTGAAGAACATGGTTTGCCCAACGGTACTAAGTGGGGAGTTGTAGTTAATGGCTCGACTTATTTAACTAATACTAATATTCTGACGCTAAATCTCACACAAGGTGTTTATACACTCTCAATATCTAATGTTTCTGGTTATAATTCTAATATATCCCATGAAATCTTAATAGTAAACTCCAGTAAGATAGTGTATATTAATTTCTCTCCAATTTTATATTCAGTCAAAATAGAACTGATAGGCTTACCGAATGGAGTTATATGGGAAATCTTGATTGGTAATCATACCCAAACTTTTAACTCTTCTACAGCTACTATCAAATTACCTTATGGTAATTACACATATGAGATAGAGTTACCTAAAGGATATAACTCTTCTCAAAGTAAAGGGACTATCACAGTCGATAAAAACCTAACTATTACTGTTTCTGTAAATAAAGTGGCTATCTCAACATTAAGCTCAACATTTAGTGAAACTTCTACTTCCTCAGTTATTTCTTCGTCGCCTAAATCTGCTATTTTATATAGAGAAATTGGTGTTATTATCATAATAGTAATAGCTATAGTATTAGCAATATTTATAGTAAAAAAGAGATAGTTGTAGAAGACTCGATTAAATAGATTTTATTTTTCTTCTCTTATTTATCGGTTAAATGCGCAAGAAACTAAAATAAGAAAAAACACAATTAATGGTTAATCTCACATGGGATATATAAACATGGAAAAGAAAGTGATTCAACTGGGTTCGTATCTTATTTTTATTATTTGGTCTGGAGCAGAATTATTTTCTACCTTTACGGTTAGATAAAAATCGTATTCCTTTCCCTTAAGAAGTCCTAGTAAGGCTATTTTATCGAACTTAATAATAACTTGTTGATTTGCATTAGCTTGTAAATTCTGGAGTTGTATGCTTACTGGGGGATAGGGAAGGCTATCAATTTTAGCAGATACTATTGTACAAGGTAGATTAGTTGTTATGTTTAGATATACTGTCCCATCACCCTTTAAAATTCCGTTACCTAAAACCTTAACTGAGTGAACGGGTTGATAACTTGGCTGAATATATGGTTTAGGTAGCGGAGTATATATACTTGGTTTCTGTTCGTTAGTTTGTTGTGGATTATATATTTGGTTATTTTTAGGTACTTCAAGTGATGGATCAGGATTTAGAGTTTTATTAGTTTCAATAGGTTGTTTACTGCTCATAACTTGTGAATTTTGTTGTAAAGGATTATTAATTACTTGTGGTGGAAGGTAATTCTTCTTGTTTAGGATTTTTCAATTTATTCGTTTTTCTTATACCAATGTATGCTAGTATATAACCAATATAGGAAAGTATAACTGATATTATGAGTATGGCTCCATTTTTTATTTGGTTATTTTGGTATAGGTTTCCCAAGTTTCGAAATTCTAGTCCTAACAGCAAGGTACCAGCTATTCCAAAGACTATAGAAACACTCATGAATGCTACCCATGCCAAAACTACTATATTAGTTATGGAAGATAAAAACCCTGACAAAAGTAACCCGACATTTCCAAAAAGTAAGAATACCGAAGAGATTATTAATAGCGATAAGCCTGCTGTACCATAATGAGATTCTAGGTTTAACATCCTAAATCCATCTCTTAATCTATAAAATGCTGAAAGATCTAAAATACTTATAAATATAAAACTTAATGTCAACGGGGAAAATTCATAAAGAGGAATTGTAACAAGGTTATTTATGACAATCTCTATATCAGAAGGAGGATAAGCTTTCGTTAATAGTGACACAAAATAGACCAGTATGCCGAGAATTAAAGACAGAATTATAGCTAATAAACTAACTTCAAAATCCCTAAGTACCCTATTTTCAATAGACATAGTAATGCTCTAGTAAGAAAAGATAAAAAACTTTTCACGTGAAGGTTACATATACCTTTATAGATTGCCCATTCGATAAGGTTAAGGTTATAGTATATATATTTTGCTTTATAAAACCTAAATTGGTCAGTGGTGGAAATTGTATTGTGACGTTATTGTTACCCTGAATCAAGGTTTGAGGCATAATTTTATCTGGAGCGACGGCGATAGTTGTATTGTCAATACTAGCACTCAATATTTGTATTTGTCCAGTTGAGTATAAGCTAAATACTGCTCTACCGTCTTCTGTCAATTGACCACTTCCAGTTTGATATACAGTCACAAACTGTTGTGGAGTTGGTTGCGGAGAGTACTGATAAGGTTGCGGATACGCTGGTTGCATAGGCATAAACCCTCCTCTAATCTTGTTAACTACGTCATCAATACTAATATAAAGCAAAATCCAGCCTATGAAGTTTATACCAGGGATCATGATAAGGATTCCGCTTATCCACATCATATCTGAGCTGTAAAATCTGCCCAAATTATATACTGCTAAACCTATTAGGATTCCTGCAACAAGCTCTAATAACCCTGCTAATAGTAGTACAATACCTCCAAGTTCCGCTAAAACAAAATTTCGTACAAAAAATCCTGCGATAGCGATTATTCCACCAATAAATACTAATAGATATGCCCACGGTAAGATATTTGCTCCAGTTATACCATTACCTACATTTTTACCAGTTTGCAAGAAGCCTTGAAATGCACTTCTTAATTGAGGCAAAGCCAAAAATAAGATTAATATAAATGAAACTATTGCTATTACCGCGGCTAGCTCAGACACAATTCCTACAAAACCTAATAATGCTGCTATAATAAACCATAGCGATGCTTGTTTTAGGGCGTTGAATGAATAAATATCTGGATTAGTACTCATATGCTCTTAATTAGTAACCTAATATAAAAGGTTTATCTTCTAGTGATTACCTTGAAATTAATGACAAACTGAAACATATACTAAAGTTTAAAAACTTTAAACACTATTTAACCATATGACAATTAGAACTGGGGAGCAGTACCTAGATTCAATAAGAAACAGAAGTAAAGTTGAAATTTATGTAATGGGGAAAGAAGTAAAAGACGTAACAACACACCCATTTTTGAAACCTTCTGTTATGGCATTTAAAGCTACCTATGACGCTGCTTGGGAGGAAGACACTAAAGATTTAGCTAGGGCTTGGAGCCCCTTCATAAATGATGAAGTAAATAGATTTACTCATATACATAGGTCGCCAGAAGATTTAGCTGCAAAAGTAAAATTACTTAGAAAATTAAGTCACAAAACTGGTGCATGTTTCCAAAGATGTGTAGGCTGGGATTCATTAAACACATTATGGATTATAACAAATATAATGGCACAAAAAGGTAAGACAGAATACAGGGATAGGTTTGTCGAGTATCTAAAGTATGCACAGAAAAATGATCTGGCACTAGCAGGGGCCATGACAGATGCTAGGGGTGTTAGGTCGTTAAGACCACATCAGCAACCCAACAAAAACGCTTATGTGAGGATTGAAGAAGTTATAAAAGATGGTATTTATGTTTCAGGTGCTAAAGCCAACATTACTGGAGTTGCTGCAACAGAGGAAATGATAGTACTACCAACAAGAGCTATGGGACCGGAAGATAAGGATTATGCAGTAGCTTTTTCACTTCCTACCGATAGCGAAGGAGTTAAAATAGTGGTAGGCAGACAATTAAATGATTCTAGAAGATTAGAAGGTGGTGACATAGACGCTCTGCCTTATTTCTATAATCATGAAGGTTTAATTATATTTGACCACGTATTTGTACCAATGGAAAGAGTGTTCTTAATGGGTGAATATCAATATGCCGCTTCATTGGTCGAAGTATTTTCAGCTTTCCATAGACAAGGGTATGGAGGTTGTAAAGCAGGATTAGGAGATGTTATTATAGGAGCATCACAAAACTTAGCTAAGCAAATTGGCGTTGAGAAGGCACCCCATATTCAAGACAAACTTACTGAGATGATATTCCTTACAGAAACAATGTATTCAGCTGGAATAGCAGCAAGTTTAAACGGAATACAAGTGTGTGAAAATTGCTGGTGGGTAAATCCTATGCATGCTAATGTAACTAAGCACTTAGTAGCAAGGTTCCCATCACAGATTTCACAATTAGCAATTGATATAGCAGGTGGGATAATTGGTACTGCACCAAGCGAGTGGGACTTGAAGAATCCAAAACTTAAGGAATATATTGCAAAATATTTGCAAGGAGTAGAAGATTATACGGCAGAAGATAGATTAAGAATGGTAAGATTAGTTGAAAACGTAAGCCTGGGTGTTGCGTTCCAGATAGAGTCTGTACACGGAGCAGGGAGTCCTGCTACGCAACGTATAGTAATTTCAAGGCTCTATGACTTGAACTATACTGAAGAGATTGCAAAAAGATTGGTAGGAAAGAAAACTGATTTGAAGTTTAAACCGCAAGCAGAACCGTGGAGAGAGAGTGAAACACAAAAATTGGCTAAAGGAAGCTAAAGCTTTTTATAATCTTTTTAATTCTCTTTCCTTTGTGTTTATCAGAAAAACTAGCGGTCTATTAAAGGAACTCGGTCCTTTAGATACAACTTTATTAAACTTATCTTTTATGGGTGCTATAGCAGGATTAGATTATCCTCTTTTTATAGCCTCAACAATCCCTAATGCTAGTTGGCTATTATCGGTCTTGTTAGGTGCTCTCTTCACATTACCTTTGGTTATAATATATTACATTCTCTCTGTGGAATATAAGAGAGCCTCCGCTGATTACGTCTTTGTCTCCAGAAATTTAAACGGTTTTAGTGGAGTATTAATGGCGATATCACTTTTTGTAAGCTTTTCAATGGGTTTCCCGGTTCTAAGCATGTTAGAAATAATCTATGTTATAGTACCTGGATTGCAGAGTATAGGATATGTAGCAGGGAATCAAAATCTAATAAATATTGCAACACAGATACTTAACTCTCCTTTAGATTTATTTCTTCTCTCTCTACTTTTCTCGTTTATAACTTTGCTTCTCTCGCTTTCAGTCAAAGTTTACTTTAAGGCTATAAGATATCTGACGATTGCTGAAATTATAAGTACTTTTCTTATCGTCTTTTCTTTATTTCACTTTAGACACACGGTAGATCCATTACCTCACATAGATACTTTACAAACTTTAGCCTTATCGCAAATAATGATCTTAAGTTACTTTGCATTTGTAAACTCACCAGCTTATTTCGCCGGCGAAGTAAAGAAACCTAAAAAGTCGATGCTTTATGGATATTTTGGTGGCTGGACATTAAACCTCCTTCTTAGCTTAATTATTGTCTTAACAATTGAGTTTACTGTTGGTAAATTAAGTTATATAAGCATAGAGCAATCAGGCTGGAATTACCCAATAATACCAAACAGTTTAATCTCGTTTGCAGCAGTAGCCTTCCCTAATTCTTACGTGGTCTATCTTATATTTGCAACGTCATTGAGCTGGTACTTACTATATGCTATGCAGAATTTTGTGATGTCTTCCCGTCTTCTTTTTTCACTTTCATTTGATAGAATTTTACCATCGTTTTTTGCTGATGTGTGGAAGGGTACTCCCATAAAAGCCCTTCTTTTTTCCTTTTCTCTTTCCATTTTCTTTGCATTGATTGAGGTCTACCAAGGTCTTTCCATAAGCTTTGCGATTGACGGTATTTGGTTTATATTATGGAGTTATCTCCTTGTAAGCATTGCAATGATTAAAAAACATAAGGTCTTAGGATTTATTTCCACGATTACAATGTTATTTACTGCTGTTTTTACTTTGTTCTATGGTTTTATAAATCCTCAATTTGGTAACTTAATTTTTGCAGGTAACCAGTTTTTTGATGTAACAACTATTATGATACCACCAATTGTTGCTACAGTAATTTATCTTTTCTCTAAAAAGTATAGAATGAAGGAAGGTATAAACATATCAGAGATTTTTAAAGAGATTCCACCAGAATAAAGAACAAGGATATCAAGTAAATAACATCTCCAATACCCTTCAGCAAAGCAAAGCTAAGTATTAATCCTATAAGGAAAAGTACTGCTAATATGTTATACCTCGAATCATTAAACAATTTGGATAGCTGATAATTTCCTAAAACTAAGGCGGTAAGTATTCCAATATCTACAAACAACGCGCCAATTAGAACTAACGTCAGACCCAATAGATGAACAAAAGAGAGAAACGATAACGGTATGCCAATTATTATTCCCAGATAAGGCACTTAATTAAAATCTTTTTTGACTCTACGTTGTTTCTATCCAATTTATCATTATCAATTCTAAAAGTGTTTAATAATAAATTTTTTAGCAGCCGAACTAAACTCTTATCCGCAATGAATACTAAATTAATACTCTTAGTCTTGTCCTTAGGTACTCTAATGGCAGCAGTCGACACTACAATAGTCCTCTTAGCATTACCAACAATTACTTTGGATTTGCACACTAATCTATTAGATTCGATATGGGTACTTTTATCGTATCTCCTTGTCTTAGCAGTTTTAACAACGCAGACTGGTAGAATTGGTGATATAGTGGGGAGAAGCAGGATTTACAATTCGGGCTTTATTATTTTTACTCTAGCCTCAGCTTTAGCAGGAGCTTCGACTAACGTGTATGAATTAATTAGTTTTAGAATACTTCAAGCTATTGGAGGTGCAATGCTAACAGCAAACAGCAACGCAATTATTGCTGACGTTTTTCCGCCAAACGAAAGAGGAAAAGCTTACGGGATAACGGCTTTAGGATGGAATATAGGAGCACTCTTAGGCATAGTGTTAGGAGGTATTTTAACAACTTTCTTCGGCTGGAGGTTTATCTTTTACATCAATGTACCTATCGGCATAGTCGCTGTTATACTTGGGCTAAAACAGTTAAAAGATATGAATAAAGTTAAGGCATCTTTAGATGTATCTGGTGCTGTTCTTTTAGGCATTTCCTTAACTTTAATTTCAATTTCTGTAATGTTTATGGCTGCTGATGGAATAACTATGGAATATTTGGCTGAACTTATAATAGGTTTGTTGTTCTTACCAGCTTTTATCGTTAATGAAATGAAAGTTAAAATGCCAATAATTAATCTATCAATATTTAAGATAAGACTTCTATCATTTTCTTTAATTTCAAGTTTTCTGCAAGGTGTTGGGGCATTGGCAATATCATTCCTTTTGATTATGTACTTACAAGGAGTTAGAGGTCTGTCTCCTTTAGACTCATCTTTGTTGTTAACTCCAAGTTATATAATAGCTAGTGTACTAGCACCACTCATGGGGAGAAGAGCAGACAGAGGTTCTCCCGGAGTAATTGCGGGTATTGGTCTGCTTTTCATCTTTGCGTCTCTTATGTTATATTATGCCCTACTTACGCCTTCTACTCCGTTATATGATATTCTCTGGATTTCAGCAATTACTGGGATAGGTTCATCGATGTTTTGGCCTTCTAATGCTGCTGCAATAATGTTTCTCGCTCCTAAACAATATTATGGTGCAGTATCTGGAATATCAAGGACATTAGGAAGCATAGGAACTGTGTTAAGTTATGTATTAAGTATTTCAGTAGCAACTTTAAGTATACCAAGGTATGTTGCATTTGAGATTCTTTTAGGTACAAATGCTTTAGACCCAAAAACTGGAGCCGTTTTCGTAAACGGTTTACATTTTGCTTTTCTCATTTCGGCAGCAATTATAGTAGTAGCAGCGATATTCTCATTTATGAGCGGAATGAAGAGTAGAGTTAAAGAGTAAGAGAAAACATTTTTACTCGTTAAACTTAGAACAGCTCTATGGAAAATCCTTAGTCATGCATTTATTTAAAGAAACTTTGCTGAATTTAAGACTTGCCAAATTATGGCAAAATTCTCTAAATACGTTATTGAATTAGAAGGGTACAAGTTGGTCAAACAAGCAGGAATTATATCAAAAAGGATTATTCTTCCTTATTCCTCCAAGTTCTTAAAAAAGTATAAGTAGATATCAGCTCCTTGTTTATAACCATAATTGACACTGGTTTTTCCATTCAATTATCACTCATTACGGTAAAAGAGCTTAATGATTCGGGAAGAGGGTAAGAAAGAAATACGTATAAACAACTACAATTGTTGATGAGAAATCACAGATAATCGTTGCATTCAGTGTTCATTTCGGCAAAGTTCACGATTCAAAGGAGTTAAAGAAGACGTTGGAAAACATGGATAGGGAAATAGTTGGTAAATTCAAAATTATAGTTAGTGACAAGGGGTATGACTCAGAGGAAAATCACGTTATTGCCAAAAGATATGACCTCTTTGCAATAATATCTGCTAGCAAAAAGGATGTCACAATATATATAAGGGTAAACAGAAAGAGGATAAAAAGACATTACTGAAGAGAACAAAAGAGGGTCAATAGTTAAAACAACACATTCAGTAATAAAAAGAAGAATTTGCCATTGTTAGGTCGGGGATTCCAGAATTAGTTGAAAAGCAAATTGCATTAGAGATAATAGCATAAAACATAAGGATAATAATAATCATGAATAATTCTAATTTTATTTTCATCATTTTAAGTTTTTACAGGTCATTTACAAAGATTATTTTTCAACAACGATTTTCTTAATCGCATCTATTAACTCTGTAGCGGTTCCAAAATATTCATTAAAAGATTTCTCATCTAGATCGTTCTCATAAAAGTTTTTATGTAGCATATTTCCGTTGGAAAGTAAATTGTAAAAGGCTTTTCTAAGAGAGGTTTTTGATCCATCTGGGAGTATAATTGGTTCGTCACTTACATTATTACTAATAAACTTAAACAACTTTGCATGATCCCAAACTTCTATAGGAATCTCTTTTTTAGCAACGTATAGCTTAATTAAAGCTGTAATAGCACCCCAGAGTTTCTCTCCTGCTTGTTTATAGTCTTTTTTCTCCTTAAGTTGTTTCGCTTCCTTATAATATTCTTCAAAGATTTTCCGATATTTTTCAACACGGCTTGATGGCTCCTTATCAAAGTTTTTGATTTCATCCATGACTGCATCAGGGCTCCAGCCAATTTCTTTAGAAAGCTCATCAATCCATTCCATATCAAGAGTATTAAGAGTTTCGCCTCTATTCAACTTCTCATAAATTCTGAAAATTTCTGGCCATTCTCTTTTTAGCTCAGACAAATGATCCTCGGCCTCTAATTTTCTTTGGTGATTTACTTGTTCCATTTTTTTGCTACTGTTATACTTTTAGCTAAAGTGTTATTTAAACTTTATAGTCTACTAGAATTGAAGGTGTAATGTATCTTAAATAAAAAGAGTTATCCTATATAATCTACTGTGAAATTGAAAGCTAACCTATAATGAAAGTAGTAATACTGAATAAGACTTCCATGTTAATCCCATATAACATAGAAAGCTGAGAAATTAATTTTTCCTCATAAATGTTTGTCAGATGAATAAGTAGGCACAAAGATGTTTTAAAACAAAGATAAGAGGAAAATACCATACTTTCTGAAAGAGAACAAAGAAGAACGTAATAGGGAACGATAAAGATTCCGGTACAATTTTAATGAGGAGATTGTGTTAAAGATAGTAGTATCCAACATAAGGTGGATAATAAGTCTAAATTTTTCTATATTTATTTATTATTTTTAGGTTTACTGCAGAGCTACTTAGAACTCAAACTCTTTCAGTCAGATAAATAAAATTTCAAAGCCATCCTCTTATATATTAGCTAGATAAAAATGAGATTTATTCAAGCCCTTAATGGGCTTATGATTAACTCGCGTTTAATAATAATTGTTCTTATAGTAGCAATCATAGGTGCAATAGTTACTGGAATTATATCTTTCTTTTTAGGAGTAGGTGTTTCCATTTCCTCTATTGTTGGCTTAAATTCTCATGTCTACAAACTCTTCATCTTCTTCCTTTTCGTTAAATCTTGGTAGATCTTCAACTTTTACATCTAATTTGTCATAGAATTCACTGAGTAAACTCTTAGCATGGAAAGCTAGCTCATGCATTTGTATCATCTTAATGTTGTTAATGCTAAATACAGCATTGACTAAATTTGCTATTTTTTGATATGTCTTTATTATTACTAGGTATACCATTTAATTCAGCAAGCCCTTTACAAATCTCTTCATTAAGTATAAAAAGTATCCATATTTCACTATTAATTTCTTTCTTTTTAGCAGAATATCTGATTGATGTAAGATGTGATTTGCGGAAATCAATAGATATCCTCTTCGAATTTAAATCTTCCTTTATGTTTAATTCAATATACAAGTCCTGGGATTGATAGTCTTTTATTTCTTTATTTCTATACACTCTTATTATGTCCTTGTTAGTACAAAATCTTATTATTTTGTGTTTGGTTTTGTTTCCATCCTTCTTTCTCATCTTGAAGCTTTTCACATATTTTTCTCTATTTTTGAACAGCTTTTCTCTTTTAAATCCTCTGCTGTTGCCAAGGCTAGCACGAAGTTCTTTCGGCTTCTCTTTACTTTCTTTTTAAAAGAATTCTGTATTCATCTTCTGAAACTTATATCTCTATGTGTCTTAGTTCTGTTTTCGACTCTTTACCACCCATCCACCGATTCACAAACTTATAACCGTATACTCCTGGTTTAAAATCCCTCAGCTGTAAAATCTTACGATAGCTGTATATAACAAAGTCGAAAGTACTCTTAGTTGTTTGGATCTTTACAAAGGGTGATTTCTGTCAATCACATTTATTTTGTAAATTGATAGCCCTTCCATTTCCGTCAAAGCCATAAATGCTTCAGGGTAATCCTAATGTGATCATTAGATCAGCTCTGTAGAAATCCTTAATGAAATATTTGCTCGATTAGTCTATATTACTTTGATTTCATAACGACTTGGGGGATTCTGTCATATTATAGTAAGTCATAAATCCGACAAAACTTCCATAAATTAATGTTATACTGAAGATTTCTACAGAGCTTATTAGATCTTCTAACAATAAATAGAAACGCTTATTAGAGCAAATTGACAAAGAATAAATTGATGGAGCGGGGGATTCAGAAGAGCGGACTCGCATCACCTTCAGCTTGACAACCATTCAACATGTCCCCCGCCCCAGCTACTATTTTGTTGTCTCAGATTTAAAAACCTTTGCTCCTTCTATAATTCCTAGATGATAATTTATAAAAACAAGATTTTATTAGCTATGTTACTTATAGCAAATGTTTTAGTGCTAGAAGAATTGAATAGTATGATTTATAACGTTAATTAGCTAAGAAAAAACTATAGGTTGAAGTTGTATCTGATGCAATATAGCAGAATACAAAAGTGGTAGAATGGCAGGCTAAACAATATAGTTTGAAGGTAATTAAGGTTAATCCAGGATACTCTTCAATCAGTTGTCCTAAGTGTGGAACATTAATGAAAGAGAGTGATTATAAAACTTTCTGTTGTCCAAATTGTAGCTTTGAGGAAAACCGTGATTATATTGCAGTCCTCAATTTGTATGGGAGGGGGTACTCTGCACCTCTAGACTGCTCACGGAGTGAAGGGTAGAAGAAACCACTCAGATTGTGGGAACTCCCGCTCGTGAGAGCGAGGAGAAGTCAGACCAATACTCAACATATTTATAATCCCATATGTTGCTATACTTTCAAGGATGTTGACCTGACAAGACTCTATTTATTTTTTCATATAGTTCCATGTTTTTAGCTTTAATTACTTCTTCGTTTATTTTTCTTTTCTGATTTATAATTTCCTCTGGTTTAGCTAATTCATGTTGCCCTATCGGGGTTTCTACATATACTTTTCCTCCCTTTATTACTAGCTGTATTTTACCTAATTGGCTTCCAATTGCTACTTCATAGCTTATCTCTTCTGCAATTCTTATTTCGTCTTGTTTCACATTCATTACTATCCAACTTCCTTGATAGCAGAAACCTATCCCGTCCTTTCTTACCTCAACTCTCTGAAAAGACATAATTTAATTTATTTTTTCTTGGTTAAAATATTTTTCAATGACAAAGTCAGTAATTAAAAATGATGATGGAACAATCTTAATAGAATTAAACAAGAAAGGAATTAACGCGATACTTGTTAAGGGTAATGATATAAAGATTGGTGAGTATGATGGCGTTGATTTTATAGAGAGAAATATGAAAAAAGAAGACTTCGTTATTAGAATTGTTGATGAGGTTAAACAGCTACTTTCTTCATGTTCTTTTGTCTCTTCCATAATTATGTCCGATATGTTTTATGTGAAGTTTAGCTATCAAGGCGAATATGTCATAGCTTTTATCTCCGAAGACGGAATGATAACTTTTGATAAAGATTTAGATATACCAGAAGAAATAAAGAAAGAATTACTTTTGTGTGTGAAAAGATTTAAGGATATATTCCTATTAAATGGTTAATGAAAATTTGCCCTAGATGTGGTTACGAGAACCCGGATGATGCTCAGTTTTGTCTTAAATGCCATTATCCTTTGTTTATGCTATCTAATCAGAGTAACGTGAATAGTAATGCTTCAGTAAAAATTTGTCCTAGATGTGGATATCAAAATCCTCCTAATGCATTTTTCTGTGAAAAATGCCATTATCCCTTATTTCAAATAAGGGAGACCAATGTCACCTTAGAGGAAAGGAAGGAAACGGTAAAGCAAGAAAGGAAGGAAACTAAAATAGATACGATAGTTTTTGAGTATCTTCTAACATCTTCAATAATTTACATAATAAGCTTCAACTTCTTTTCATTTTTCCCAATCTATATGGCGGTTTTGAACGCTTTAGCTACTATGTTTCTCTCTCTAGGTATAGATAAGGTAAAAATAAAATGGTACTATCATTTAGTCAATTTATCACCTATAGGATTATTTCTAGTGACTATAAATCCCTCTATCGGTTTTCTAATATTTTCAGCGTCTGGTATTTTTATAAGTGATTTAATGAGGATATTTTTCCTAATAGAAAAGGATGAAATATTTAGGGTCGCTTATATTATCTTTATAATCGGCTATATTGGTGGTATACTATTTTCCGTCGCATATGAAATGATCTCAGTAGGCTATCTTGTTTTAATAATGGAAAGCATAATGAGAATAAATGAGGATAGAAAGAAAAGAAAAAATGATGTGTTACTTTCTTCTTAAAGCGACTACTAGACCTACAACAATAATGATAACTGCTATGGCTATTCCTATATATAATGTGTTACTTGATGAAGAGGTAGACGAAGTTTCAGAAGATAATAGTGGCGTTACTGTTGCATTAATAGATGAGGTTTGAGGTGAACTCGTTGTCGAAGAAGATTGTGAGACTGCGGATTGTGATGTCGATGTTGTGGACGATGTAATTTGTGAAGAAGTGGTAGTAGAGGTTGCTGTTTGTGAAGAAGACGATGTAGTAGTACTTGTTTGTGTTGTAGTAGTAGTTTGTACAGTTTCATTTGGATATACAATATAGTATACAGTTGATGGATCATCAAACACCACTACCTTGCCATTAACAATGAAGTAATTTGAGGAATTCAATTGAACCAACTGACCATCAACTACCTTATATACCGTTACTGCACTGTTATTGACAAGGACACTAACGTTGAATAGTATATATTGTGAAGCATTAACATTAACAACTACTTTCTGTGAAACGTAAGCCTTTCCTTGAATTTGTACTGTAGCATTACTAACATTTTCCGGTTTTACTGTAGTAACATTTACTGTTTCATTATCACTTGCTACGGCTATGAACTTTGAAGTTGAGTTAATCGAAATTTGAACTAGGACACCAGTTCTATGATGCACATCAACTACGTGAGTGAAGTTAACATAAGCAGTGGATGTAACATTCCCAGTGCTATTTCCTGCTACTATAACCTCTTGTCCATTTACATACGCTTTTCCCACAAACTGTGGGTGTATAGGCTTAACACCTTTAACTGTAACAATCTTTACCTCAGAGAACTGCATATCTGCTTTGTGCTGTGAGCTACCCATAAAGCTGTTTGACATACTTCTTTCTACACTAACGATATGGACGTATCCTAATACTGTACCATTTACACCATAAAACTCAATTGTCTCTGCACTTATGTTCATTCCACCGCCACCAAAAGGTCCTTGAACGCCTATAACTCCTAGTCCTTTCCATACAAGTGCTGGAGTAAATGTACCATTGAAGTAAGCCATGGTAACATTGTAGCCACTTGAATTTGTCCAAGAGGTTCCATTATAATTTACATTAAACATGAAGGGAGCATATCTTCTCGGTATTTGGTTTTGAATGCTAATTTGTCCTTCTTGTGTTGCCTGTATTTTAACATTAGTTATTTCCTCAAGATTTAAACTCTCTTGAACAGTCGCAGTTGAGTTCACTTTTACATTTAATGTGACGTTTGATATGCTACTGCCATTAGCAAATTCAAGTATCACTTTTCCAGTGCCGTTGATGTAAGCTAAAGCGTTTATAGTTGTTGTGTTAGAGGAGCTGTAGCCAGCCCATACTAATTCATTTTCATTTGCACTTTCAACAACGACTCTAATGAGGTTTGGAATTGTTGAATAGACTGTTATTGTATTGTTTGTATGAGCTGTAACTTTTATTTCGCCAGAGTATGTTTTAATGTTACCAAAAGTAAATAAGTAAATGGTTCTGTTATAAGTAGCATGTAAGGCTTGGTTATTTCCACTAACTGTATTATTATATATGGTGGAAGTGACAGAATATATAGTAGCATTAGAAGATAGCATCCCAAATGAAGGGAATGCAGAAGTTGAATACACACTATCGTACCTCGAATAGTATATATTTATAGTTGTAGGCGTATTATTATTTGCAAAAGGAATTATTGAAAAAATTGGTATTAATAATGTTATTAGTAAGATTATTCCCTTTTTCATCAAAGGAAAGATGTCGTTTCATTTATAAAAACTTAATCCGAAACAAACGAGATTGTTCTGAAAAAAATTGAATTTATCTTGCTGTTTCACGCTTTTTTACTATTGATAACTTCAAAATTGCCGGATAAGCTATAGTTCTAACTATAAAAGTATCTATAATAGCTGCTAGAGCTATTGCTATACCAATCTCTTGAATACTCTTTATTGGGGTTATTGCTAGAGCTCCGAAAGAGAAAGCTAAAATAAGACCAAGAGCAGTTACTGTTCCCGCAGACATTGACAGACCTTTAACAATGGGGTTTTCACCCCCCTTTTCGATTTCTTCTTTAACTCTAGATAGTATGAAAATACTGTAGTCATTACCTAATCCCATCATTAAGACATATACAATTATTGGTATTAGAAAGAGTATACCTATGTCTCTTGAAACGCCAAAGAGTATGTAAACAATTGAGAGAGAAGAGACTACACTAAATACTATTGTTAAAGCAACCCCTAAACCAACTCTTATAGACCTCATAAATATTGAGACTACAACAGCCAAGACTAAAGGTAAGACAATCAATAGAGTGTAATAGTAAGGGAATAAGTAGTCTATGAAAGCCAAATAGCTAGCAGTAGTCCCACCAACATAGCCGTTAGTTAACTCTTGAATTTCTTTAACTAAGTTGTAAGCTTGAACAGAGTCGTACTTATAAGAGGGAATTATTGTAACTAATAACGTCCTGTTATTTTCTCCTACGTTTGCCTTGTACATGCTAAGTACTGAAGGAGTTATAGTACCGTTAAAATCAAGTGGTACTGGGCCAAATATCTCATCAATACCAGATAAATTATCAACTCTTGCCTCAAACTGAGCTACAGCTTCAAGATCTTTTACGGTAATTGGATGGCTGTAATTAAATACAACAAGGATGGGGTTAAGGTAGTTCTCACCGAACGCTTTATAAATCGCATTTAACCCTTGTACCGACGGGGTATTTGGTAGGTAAGACTCGAAGTTCAAGTTAAGTGGGGTTGAAAAAACGTAAATCCCTGCTACAATACCTACGATTAGAAAGGCAGTAAGTACAATACCGGGTTTTGAAGTAGAGAACTTAGCAAATTTTTCAAAGCTTGGTTTAGCCTTGAAGTTTTTAGATGGCCAGAACGTTTTTTCCCCTAAAGCTCCGTAGATTAACGGGAGCAAAGTGGTAGCTATTGCTACAGTAAAGGGAATTGAGAGACCTATTATTAGTCCCCATTGACTTGCGAATGGTATAAAGGCTAGAGACAAAAACACAAGCGTAACTGAAGTACCGCTTATCAGAATAGCCTTCCCCGAAGTCCTAACTGAAATTTCCATAGCCTTCCATTTTTCGATGCCATTACCGAGTTCTTCTCTATAACGTGAAAGAAGGAATATACTGTAGTCTGTTCCCACTCCCATAATTACAGCTATGAGTGGTTCTACAACTTGAAAGTTAATCTGCTGTTTTGTAACTATGCTTACTAGAGTAATAAGAGAAAAGCTCGAAAGCAAAGAAAGACTAATTGTGACCAGTGTTACTAAAGGCGCTATAATACTCCTAAAGTAAATTGCTGTTACTGCAAAGAGAAAGACAAAAATTAACAAAAAGGTAATTGCATCGTATTCATTCTGAAGGTTGGAGAGGTCAACAAAGAGTGGTGTCTCTCCAGTAACGTAAAATTTACCATGAAAAACATGTGATATTTCACTCTTTATTTGAGGTAAAATCACTTCATCTGCAAATGTACCGTTTGGATAAACGTAAGTTGCTTGATACTTTGTATAAACCAGTATTACGTCAGTATGGTTTTTGGAGTAGACCGCTAATAGCGAAGATGGAGGATTGATTAAAGAAAAGAAAGACTGTGAAGAGGTGTTTAAAGCCTCGTTTATGCTGTGGAAAAGAAGCAATGAAGTTAGCTGACTCGAGATGTTTAGAAGCTTAGAAGTCGCGTTAGGAAGTTGGGCAGTTATATTTCCAGGCTTAATATAGGCTAGAGCTATTAGCTGAGATTTATTTAGCGTTTGCTCACCTGCTAGGAAAGCTAACGTAGAGTTGTGAGTTTCAGAAAATACCTCTGAATACTTTGTATAGAAAGAGGAATATGAAAGTGGCATTCCTTTTTCTGCTTCATGAAGCGATAAAGTAGCGTTGTGAGTTTGGTTATAGAAGAAATTAAACTTTGCTGGGAAAACATAAAGCGCATAGGCACTTTGGTTTAGGAGTTCTCCAGTCTCATTAACTATCTTTCCTAGGAAGTTAGCGTAAGTTATGTAAACGTTTGGAACTCCACTTACGTTAGTTATTAAAGGTATTTTAAGGAGTATTTGCTCAACTAGATAGTCTTGATAAGGAGTTGAATTCACTAGAACGATGTCAATAGAGTTGTTTCCACTCCCAGAAGGAAAATATTTAGAAAGCAATTCATTTGCTATATAGGCCTTACTATTGGATGGAAGTGTGTAGTTCTCATTGTAGGAAAGGTGAGCAAAGGACTGGGATGCAGAAAATAAAGAGAAGAGAATAATGAAAGCCCAAATAACTACAGTAACAATGATCCTTTTCTTGTCCATAAATGAAATTAAATGTTGGAGTTAAAAAACGTAATTCAATAGTGAATTATTACAAATCCGTTTTCTTTTAGAAATTAATACGGTTTAATTTATCTTTAAAAATATATAGACATATAAAGTAGCTTGTTTATCTTAAAAAAAAATATATAGAAAAGAATATAAATATTAGTTAAAATATACTAATTGATGCAATCAACTGTAATGGTCAAAGTTGGAAGACGAGAAATTATGGGAATGTTTGCTGATCCTTTTAAGCTTTCTGGTATTATTAACCATATAGACATTTTACAAGTTTATGATGAAAATAATAATAGCTACGTTACCTTAGATAAAATTGAAAAATTCCCTAAAAAATTAGAGTATTATACATATTCGGTACACCAGATACAAAGCTCATAACCTTCCCCGGCTATATGGAGGGCCTACAAATCATACCCTCTGGAGTTAAATACACGGGCAATAGCGATGATGAGACGTTTTATTGGGTTTTAGAAATCTTTGTTAAAGAAAGGCAAGAAGGTTCTGAAATATTCTTTAACATGAACAGTTTATATAAACCTTCGTTTACTCAAAAAATCCTGGGGAAAGAAGTGAAAATGCTAAAAGATTTTTCATTTGTTGAACACGTACTTAGCGCCCATATTCTCCCTTACTTTAAGTTTTACGGATATATTAGCGACGAAGGTATTTCAGAGCAATAAGAACTAAAGCGATAATAGCAATCAATAAAGCTACTAATCCTAATGTCTGTTGTTGCTCTTCTACGTAAGCTGAAAACTCTTTAGTGTAAACTTCGCCATCATATTGATATACCTTAATGAGAATTTGATTATAGCCAAAGTTTAACTTTAAAGGAATCATAACAGAACTTCCGTTATAAATCATTTTTCCATTTAGATAAACTTCTACTTTTTCAATTTGACTTCCGTTTACTAAAACATCCTTTCCATTAAAGGAAACAGAAGGAAGAGGCGGAGCAAGATACTGAATCACCGAAGAAGCATTATGTATTTTTGAGTTAGAAAGAAACACGTTATTTACTTTAGAATTTATAAGCGTAATTGTAGAGTTTATCGCTTCAATCTCGTTACCATCGACATTTATTAATGTCACATTAGAATTTTCTATTACAACTTTGTCAAACTGAGAGTTAGAAATAGTTAGTTCACTATTAGCTATTTCATCATTAATAAAGACATCTGAAGTTAAGTTCCCATTCATTTCTATTAGATCGTTCTTGAAAATGGAGTAAAACTGTTGAGCAAAAGTAACAGTTTGATTGCTTATTAAAGTGTAAGGTTGAACTATGAATTCTCTTTGCGCATTTAAGTTATTTGTAGTTGGGTAACCATCAGCAGAAACACCAGCAATAAATACCCCAAAAGGTCCATAATAGGTTCCGGATAAGAAAGTGAGGTTCCCTTGAGTGTAAGTCGAAGGCAAAGTAAAATTACCCACCCAAACTGTCCCGTTAAACCATAGTGGTATTTCAAATATTTCTGTATAATATTCGTAATTTGATTGAAGTTGAATAGGGTAGACTGTTGCAGAAAACATCCCAAACTTTACCTCACTCCCATTAGGATAAGTAATATTTGCGATGACTTTCACATTATTTCCTCCTGCCAATAATCCAGAAAGTTTAACAGAATATGTCAAATTATTAGGCACTACGTATATTTGAGAATAATATCTGCCTTCAAGAATGCTTGAGTTACCGAATTCGGAATACTCGTTTAGTATAATTGTATAATAACCAGGGCTTACTTGATTCGGTATTTTTAAATATCCTATATATGCATAAGCCAACAACCCGTCCTCTGGTACTAGAATCCATGATAAGTTTGCATAAGAGACTGCTCTACCCTCTTGATTATACAGAACTGCTGAAATATTGATATTCCCTATAGGTAAATTAGAAGGTTCAATGAAAAGCAGTGAACCCGGCGTTACAACTCCAGGTTCAACAACTACTGGTGGTATTATTAATGTGTTTAAAAGTAATGAACTCCCTACAAAAGTTGGAATATAACCATAAACGTTATTGCCGACAAGCAGAATTGATCCTGCTGTCAAGTTTCTGTCCAAAAGTGCAAATCCGTTCCTCAAAATTACGTCTTGGATTTTGACATAAGAATTGTTCAAGGGATCATACTGATAAAGGGTTATGTTCGCGTCACTAAGATTAATGCTCTCTCCATACAAGTTATAAAATTGAGCTCTTATTATAGGTAAAATCACGTTAAGATTTCCTTTAATTTGCATTATATATCCTATAAAAGCTGTCGTAAACCCTTCTGAGTTATTCCCTTTTACCATCACCTCTATTGGTCCGTTAATATCTGGAGGTACTATGTAATTTGCTGTCCATTTACTTCCATTAAAGTGGAGTTCAATATCAGCAACTTCTCCTTGGAAAGTATAAACATATGCAAAGAACTGACCGGAAGTTACCTCTTTTCCTCCATTACTTATATTAGCTACTATTGTCATTGTCTCTAAGGGTAAGAAGTAAAAAGTAGAATTCCCAGTCGAATTATACAAAGAAACGGTAATTTCTGTCTTTGAAGTTTCTTTGACATATTGAACTAGTTTTGATATTTCTCCTATGTTTGGTGCTCCTAAACCAGTAACCAAGTTATAGCCATAGTGGGCTGTCCAAGGAATGTTGTAACCAAAGGTTATCGGGTAATAAGCCTCATTGTAGTACTTTTGCCCAAAGTAATAAAGGAGTGGATTAATAAGTCCAAAGGTAGTGTTGTCTTTTTGCATAATTAATGTAAGAAGACCAGCAAATAGAGGCGAAGACTCGCTAGTCCCTCCAGTCACATATGTTACATTACCCGGAAAAATAACCTGAATGCCGGGAAAAACGTTAGCGTTCAAGGAAACATCTGGCACCATTCTTCCTTCAGGGTAAGATGGAGGAGTTTGCAAGTAAGACTGATACCATGGTTTTACAAAGACTACACTAACACCTCCAGTAGAACCTCCGTAATTAATATAATATGGAATGAAACCGTAGTTTGACCATGCGGTTTGATAACTCTCATTTCCACTTATGTAAGTGGTTGTTCCACCTACTGCAGTTACGAAAGGAGAGGATGAAGGAAAATTAACAGAACCAATTGGAGAAGTACTATATCCGCTACCTCCAGTATCACCAGAAGAGGCTAAGAAAGTAATTCCCTCAAGCGAGCCTAAAGCATAATACAAGTTCGCCTCATATACTGTAAGTAAGTTAGAAGGATTATCAACGATTCCAGATTCTGGTATTCCCCAACTTTGAGATAAAACATTTACTTTATCCTCTTGAACAATTTTTGCCAAGACGTAAGGTAATGGAACGTTAGGATTAGTCATATAAAGTATTATGTTAGCTCCAGGTGCAACTGCGTGAGAGACTTCAACATCTAAACTAATTTCCAAGTTCCACCCTGTTAAAATACCATCAAATGGATCAGGCTGTCCAATATACTCTATCTTGAAAGACGGTGGCGGAGGGATATGATATACCTTGTCAAAATAAGCTAATTGTTGAACTATTGACGGATCCCCATAAAAGTCCAAAATGCCTATCGTATAACCTTTTCCAGTCGTATTTAATACAGTTGCATTATATGCCTTTAACAACTCTGTAACTGGGTAAGATTCATCAGCATATGTAAAGTTCAAAGTTATTGCCTTATTTTCCATCTGTGAGATTAGGTTTGGAGTTACTAAATCCGTAGGCTTATTTAATATGGCAGAGGTAAAATTGCTTGCAATTACGAGATTGCCTTCAAATGTTCCAACGCCTTGATAGTACGTATAATTGTTGTAATTATTGAACGAAACAGTAGTGTTCAAAAGTTCCTCAAGTTGTAAAATACTTGTATTTATTACAATTATTGAATCTAAAGCAGTGCCCACAATCTGAATATTATTAGATCTTAGATAGTTAATAACTTCTTCATATTTATAAGTATTAAAAAATTTTTGAATTTCAGTATAATTCAGAAAGTGGTGATATAAAGGAGATTGAGGGTTTGAGATGGAATAAGCCAAGGAGTAGATCTCTCCTATGTTTTTAGGTGGGATAAAAATAGTAGAGATCACATATTTGTTTTCAGCTGATGAGGAAATGGAAGGGGATGTAATACCTACGAGAATAGAAATCAAAAGAAGAAATATAAAGAGTAATACTTTCTTCATGGTTGAAAGTAGTACTGTCTGTTATTTAAAATTGCTCGTATCCTTTTCTTTCAACCTTTCTCTCAGAAGTAATTAAGAATCTACCAACTGCGATCGCTAGTATTATCCCGGCATAAGTTAATAGTGTCTGGTAATTTGAAGTCCCCGTAAATATCTCAATTATTATTTCCCTCAAAAGAAAAGAAATGGTAGCATCCATAACGTAGATAACACTTCTTCCTCTTCCCTTCCCGAAATCCACAATGCTTTGGAAGATCTCTAGAAGTACTATAAGAAGGAAAGCGTTACCTACTAAACCCACTACCTCTACTATAAAGCCTTGAGAAATTGTAACAATAAGTTCATAAATTGTATAAATAATTATAGCTACAATAGAAATAAATAAAATTGCTTCAATAACCTTAATTGTGGTAGAAACAATTTTCTCCTCTTTTAATTCCTTTCTTATAAACTCTAAAAATTTCATTTAAATAATAGTAGGATAACAAAGAAATTATGATTAACGAAAATGACTTTCAACCAATCTTAAGAATGGGTATAACAGTAGATGAGGAAGTATTTTTAGCAAAAAAGATTGCTAACATTTTGAAAAATGTAAATAGCAGAATATTGGATTATGCTTGCGGAAATTGTTTAATTCCTATTTATATCTCTTTAACTAACAACAAAGAGATATTTGCCGTTGATGACTGGAAATATACAAAAAAGGATGAAATGCAAAGTATAATTCAGAAATATAACGCAAAAGTGACACTTTTTGATAATTTAGAGAAACTCCCATTTGAGGATAGATATTTTGACTATATTTACTCAGTAATGTATTTTTACAATTTGAAAAAAGAAAAGCTGAGAGAAAATCTAAATGAAGTAGTCAGAGTGCTAAAAAATGATGGGAGACTACTAATAGTTGATATGATAATGATAAGAGGAAAAATAAAGAAAGAAATGGAAGAAAGAAAATATTCCCTTGAACACTATGAACAAACAAACGGACTTTTTGTTTCAATTTGGAAAAAATCATAGTCTATATGCCATAGTCGACTTAGAAGAAAAGAGGAATGCTATACCAGCAATTATTAACATTGTTGGTATGAAATACCTCGGTTCCGGTGCCAACCAATTCATATAAGGTGTGAAAGCTAGACCATACAACACTATAGAAATAGCAGTGATCACAATACCAATAATAGGCAGGCTTAAAGAGTATGTATAATATGTAAATAACTCTTGCCAATCAGCTTCTTTTGTATTCACCATAACTCCTAAATCTTTCATAAATGCTAATGAGTAGTTGCTACCAAACATAGCGAATCCGTTCATCCTACTAAATCCTAGTTCCTTAGCTTCTTCATTCCTTTTTTCAAGTTAGAAAAGATAACCTTTGCCCACTCCTCCTTGTTTTCCACGTTTTCAGCTTGTACTGCATTACCTTGTTCGTCAATCTTGACATAACCGTAATATCCTTTTAGTTCCTTAACTTCTTTCATACACTCTCACTTCCCTTAAGAGAGTTTTTATTAAAAACTCCAATTAGTTTTTTTAGCTTCAGTAAAAACCACGTATCCATTTATATATGTTAATCCCATATCATCTACAATCATTGAGAAACCTAAAAAGGGTTGTATCAGCTTTAATTTCTCAGCCTCTTCTTCTCCTATTCTCATGTTTTCCATTATCATATCCCTTAGTTTATTGAGATCGACTTTGACATCTTTTCCATAAACTTTCGTCATTTGACTATCTGTAATCCTATATACAGCAATTAAACCAGGTATTCTATCAAAATTTATTTGTGACATCAAATTAATTATCTTTTAGCTAATTAATAAACTTTTTACCATTTACTTTAAAAATAATGAAATTTAAGTAAATCGGACTAATATATCTAGCAATTCTTTTATTATATTTTTCACAATTTCGGAATTTTGAAAATCTGAAAGAGAATCGAAAATTGGAATAGAAAAGATTTTCACAAATAAGCCTTCGTTATATACATAATCCAAAAGATCACTTACTATACTCTCATTAGAGAAGTTAACAATCAAAACTCTAGGGCCTTCCCACTTTCTTGCGTAATTTATTGTTTCGTTTACAGTAATTTTATCAGTAAGAAAGACGTTCAAATTTTTGTCTGTAATCTTATTTTGAAATATTATTGCTTCATTGTCAGGACTTATATTCGTGTAAGTATCTGAAATAGCTATTAGCCATCTTCCTAAATATTGTCTTTCTAATTTTTTCTCATCTATTTTTAGCCTATTATATAAGAAATCATTCGTGCTATAGTATTTGATTATCCAGTAGTCTTCACTGCATGAGGTAAGAACACAAATTGTTTCAAGAGGATCTAACTCCTCAATAACAAAAGGAAGTTCAATTTCTTTTAGATAATTAGCTATTTGTAAGGCTAATACAGATTTTCCAACACCTCCTTTTACGCTTAGAAGTCTAATCCGTTTTTGCAAGCTTAATCACACTTAAACCTTGTTACGTTTATGTAATTATAGAATTTTAAATTTAGCTGACCCTTTGAGATATAATTTAGTTCGGAAAAAGATTATATCTTAATTCATCATAGTTACCACAATGACTTCAAAAAAGAAAAAGAAACAGTCGAATGAGAGCAAACTTATTTATATTCCGTTTATTGCATTAGTTGTAGTAGCCGTTGTATTTTTCACTCTTCCCTTACTACATTCTTCAAACAATTCAACAAATTCGCCAAATAATTCTTCTACAAATCAACCATCCCCTTTTTTCCAATTAGCTAAAGTTTCCGATACCAATTACGCTGGAAATAATACAGTTCAAGTCTATTTCATCAGTTGGTATGGGTGTCCTTACGGAGCTTCAGATTCATGGGGACTATATATCGCACTAACAAAATATGGAATACTAAATGTAACACCGAACTATTCTGATTTTGAAGCTATTCGAATTTCACAAAGTAACTCAATTCAAGGAGAAGTACCTGGACTGATATTTAATTCATTTATACCAAAGTCCAACGTATACTTTCATCCAATTTACCTACTTGGAAGGATATTTAATTCTAATTCGACAGCTTCTTTGCCGAATGGGACAATTGTATCTTACAGTGGAAATAGCCTAGTTAACTTGGAATTAAACGAGCTACAAAAGGAAGCTCCAAGCTGGGTATATAACCTTATTTATCAGTACCAAATACAGACACCTTTTGAACAAGGAGAAGGAATAGCTTATCTTGGAAATCCTCCTCATATAGCATCTACGATTATAATTACTGGTCCCAACGGAACTTGGATGATGATTGGTTATGACCAACAAGTAAACTCTGGGGCTCCAGGGTTGTTAGCTCAGTATGCCTCGACATCAAATTATAGTCCTAATGTTCCCGAGCAATTACTTCAAAACATACAAGCAGGAATTATTCCTCCTAGCTTAGAATTCATTAAAGAAGAAGGTATTCAAATATCAACTATAATTCAAGAAGCAATGTAACAACTTTTTATGACCACTTTACAGAATAACTATTAAGTTTTAAATTCTATTGTTTATTATCTTACTTGTCATATCCTGAATTGACTGCTAGTAAATACTTTTAATTTTAATTGTGATTAGAGGGTATTAATGTTTAATTAATAAGATTAAAATTTTTAAAACTTTTAGTTTGTTAAACACTGTTTGATTAAATATTATAAAAAACTTAACATAATTATTTTTCTTTATAATTTATTTACTTAATCATAGATATTATTATCTTTTTTTTATTTATAGTATTATTAAGGTATTACACAAGACTTAAAATAGAGTAATTTCTATTAGAAAAACCTAGAGGTGAAGAGATCTGAGTAAAGCTCTAAAGGGTGTCTCAACTTCCGTTGTAGCAATAATAGCAGTTTTGATTATAGTAATAGCTATTCTAGGAGTATATGCAGCCATGGAATCACATCAGAAAACAACTGTTGTAACCTCAACCTACACAACTACTACAACTTCAACTTATACAATGACATATACAGCTCCAGTCCCACAGACTGCAAATATATCATATCCTTTCCATCATTTCGTTAAAATTTCCAATGTTGATTATGCCGGAAATAATAGCGTTGAAATATACTTTATCAGCTGGTATGGATGCCTAGACGGAGCAACTAATTCATGGGCTTTATATATGGTGTTAAGCCATTATGGAACCTTAAATGTTTCGCCAAACTACTCTGACTATAAACCACAACCTTTAACTCCAACAAAGAAAATAATGGGTATGGTACCTGGGTTAATCTTTAATTCATTTAAACCGAATTCTACCATCTTGTTCCATCCGATATACTTAATGGGCAAGTTTTATCCTAACAAGACAATGACACTAATTAATGGGACAATGTTGAACTATACTAAGATTAATCTTGTTGAACTAGAACTGCATGAGTTAAAGAATGAGGCACTAAGCTGGGTATATAATATAATCTATGAATACGAGGTAAATATGACATTCGAAGATGGAAAAGCTCTAGTGTGGTTTAAGGCTCCAGCTCCTCATATACCTACTACTACTATTATAACTGGACCTAATGGTACTTGGATGATGATAGGATATCCAGAATACATATGCTATGGCGCACCAGGGTTATTAGCAGAGTATGCTGCACATTATAACTACAGTATGAGTGTTCCAATGAATATACTGAATGATATTAAAACAAATAACTTACCTTCGAACCTAGACTTCCTTGAGCTATTCGGGATATACTTCCAAGTAATAATTCAAGAAGCAATGGGATAAAAAACAAGTTTTTCTTTTTTCTTTCTTTTTTAGATTTTTATAACTTTACTCCCTTTTTACCTAGATAACTTGTTATATCAACAATCTCTAAATTGTTGTAAGTACAGCCTTCCACACAGTCTCCACATCCTACACAGCTAATCCTATTTGTAAATCCTTTCTTTAATATATCAGAGCTTATTGGTATTTTGACTGGACAAGCAGACTCACAAGCCTTAGTTTCACAAGTCCTGCAAGTATCAACGCTCTTTGCTTTAACCTTGAAGAGCACTTTATTAAATATCCCAGTGAATGTACCAAACCCACACCATCCTTGTCTTGCACAGCTGTAAGCGCCAAATACTGGGGTTAGGAAGTAAAATATCACCATATGTAGTTAAGTGTGAACATTCCGTAGAAGTTTAATGGGTCTATTGTGGTCATTCCTATCTTTGGTGGCATCCACATTTTCAGCTCCATTGCTACATATAGTGAAAACGCTATAACCATGAAAGCTACAAACACCCATCTTAGATAGTCCCACACCTTACTGCTCTTTTTAGGTTTAAATTGATCATAAAACACGTTAGTCCACATGTGGGCTGACATACATACAGTGTTGCAGTAAGCTCTTCTTCCGAATAGCGTTGATGCTACCACTATAGCTATAAGAGATAGTATAAATGGAACAAGCGTAACTTTGAATATCATTCCGCTCATTCCAAATACGTAGAAATTAGTGTAGTATGGAATTAGTACTACAAAAATTGGAATTCCAATAAGTATCACTAAAGCCCATCTCTTCACTCCTAAGTTCTTTGCATGTTTATATCTTTCGTAAACTAGGTAGCTCATCTCTGCCCCCATCATAATAACGTAGAAAGGTGCCATTGTTGTTCCCATAACAAACATGTATGGGGTCATGATCAAGTTTGTTAATAAGGAAGTATGGGTGAACATCATTCCCATAGCTAAAGGATTATACGGGAACAACCACCATAATGGATTGGTAAAAGGACTCCTCATCATCATGTGCATTGATGACATTCCCTTCATTCCGGAAGACATACTACCACTCATAGGATCTGACATACTGTGCATTGACGACATGCCACTACCCATATTACTCATGTGAGTCATTGTGTGAGGAACCAATACCGAATTACTTATTATAAAACCTAAGACTGATTCTCCAAATCCCATTGTTAGTTCTGTTAAGTTAATCAAGACTAAGAAGAGGAAAGGATACCTTAGTTTCATCTCAATCCTAGTATTTGGAAATTCATGTAAAATTAACAGGAAGTACCAGACCATTGATACTACTATAGAAATCGAAATTAACCACATATCATTAAACGAAGCAAAAGTCGTTAGACCAAGCATCATAAAGAAATCGAAGAAAGCTAGAGATATAGAAAACAGCTGACCGTGAAAGGTGACTCTTCTCATCTCAATTAAATACAAGGTAATGATGTTGACTACCATGATGATAGTGGAAATTAATGATGCTGTAAGCTCAGTTATTTTTCCTAATTCCATATAAAGTGATGGTAGAAAGGCCATAGAAACTGCGAATGTTGCTAATGACCATTCTACAATATCCTTAACACGTGATATAGCAAGGAAGAAAATCCCATCTGCTAACATCATTAATCCAAAAGCTATGTTGCTTACGGCATCAATAAACGGGTTAAACATATGAGGTCCGAATGCCGCTGCATATAAATATCCCATAGCGACCTCATCAAACACTACTGAAAATGCTAACAAAAGCGAAGAAATGTTGTCTTTCTTTACTTTTACAACTTCACTTTTCACAGTAACAGACAGTATCAGCGGAATAGAGGCAATTAACAAGAGCAATGGTTCTGCAAATATATCACCATGATAGTATATTATATAACCAAACGCTAGGCTCTCTACTCCCATGTAGAGTATAATCGACGTAAAGAAAAATACTGCCCTCTTATTGACATATTCCTTTCTTAAAATAAAGCCTAGAATAAAAAAGTCTATGACCATCATTAATACTATATACGTTAGAGCCCGTAGTCAACTATACTTATCATGATTAATTATTCTAACATGAAGTTTAAAAACTTTGTAATTATAGTAAACAATTAAGCAAAAAAAGATGTTAAAGTTATTTTTATAATAAAAATTCTCTGTAAAAGTTCTTAATTATTCGGTTCCAAAGATTAACTTTATCTTTAACATCACAAGTATCACAAGGTTTGACTTCCTCTCCTTTACTCTTATAGTACCAGAAAGAGATAGGATCTACTATTGAAATTGAGTTACCAGAAACACTTCTAACAAGTTGGATATCATATATTAAGTTCTCTAGTTCAAATATGTCTTTGACGTACTTCGCTCCTACACCTTTAGAAATTACGGTGTTTACAAAATTGCTTAATACTCTATCAAAAGCTTGATAGTCAACAACAAAGTCTTTTTGAGCCACTGTGAACGAGGAAAACAAGTAAGCGTTTATACTGAATAAATTCTTTTCATGATATCCTAGTAAGTCAATTGAGTTAAGTTTAATGAACTTCTCTCCATCATGAACAAAATAGCCAACATTCAAGCCTTTCTTTAGTTCCTTATTTAAATCAAGGTACTCTAGAGGAAGAGGTTTTAGAGAGCCTTTTGGAGTTGTTGTATAAAACTTTCCTTGTTTTTTATACATTTTTCGACTCAAGAACTCCCCTTCTCCAATATTATTCATATCAATGTAAAGCGCTGTAAAGAATGTGTATTTGTCATAGGACGAGAATGGATTTCCTTTTTGTAAGTCAAATTTTAACGTGGAAAGAACGTAGAGTAAGGTAGTTGGGTCAACATTTATTGGAGATACATTTTCGCCAGAAACTCTCGATATTGTCTTTACAACTCTGTCAAATGCTATAAGGGAGAGATTTTCTAAAACTAGAGAGATAAGCTTTCCATTATCAGTAAAGAGTGGTATTAATTCGTACTGAGGAGGTAGTTTTTTCATCTCCTCTATTAATGATTTAAAGTTTTCAGCAGATCTCTTTTTCGGAGGAGCTTGTTTCTTTTCCTGCTTTTTAGGAAGACATTCCTCAAACTTCACGTTATTGCTAATATTTAGTTCCTCAATATTTTCCCCTAAATACTCAGAGATGTTTCGAAGAAGTTCTAGTACAGCTCTATGTATAGTCGGTTTATCAAATATTATATGAAACTTTTTAACATTTTCATCTTTACAAACATACACTGATATTTCATAATCTGAATCTTTGGATAACATAAGGGGTATATTCCCAGCTGTAATTAGCCCAGCGATTGAGCCTGCTTCTAGATGTTCAAACATGTATGCTAGGAGGTCAAAGGCTTTCATTTTATTGTTTTATGTATTTGGGGTTTATACATCTTAGCGTTTCCTAGATCATGGAAAAGAGAATAACCGGGATAGCATGAGCTAGGTCAAGGCTAACTCCATGAGCCTCCCATTTGAGTTTAGACATATTATTGCCCCTCTCAAAGCAGAGTGAATCACATAGGGATTTTACTTCTTGACTGTCAATTTCCAAGGATATATGATACACTAGGATTAGCCAAAAATATGAAGGTTCTTAAACGCCTTGAAAATAAAGAAACCAAGGATAATAGTCATTGCAATTATCATCACATACCCGGTAATTGGCTCTTCGTAAGCAGGATAAGGGAAAAAGGCAAGGGTGGAGATGTATAGAATGGATAAGCAATAACTAAAACAACTGCTAAAGTGGTGTCTCCCAACATCCATAGTACGAAAAGAAGTATTTTCTCAATCAACTTCATATTTTGAACTGCTGTACCTATTAAAAAACCACCAGCAAATATTGAAATTTCGTCTAATGCTCTGAAAAGAATATCCCCTCCACCTAAAACATAGAGTTCTGGAAGATGCCAAAGGACAATTAAAAGCGCTCCTATATAAGCAAAGTAGTTTTTCCCGGAGAAATAATAATAACCTATAAGTCCTCCAGCAAAAGCTAATGCGTAATGTGATGCCATAAAGACTCCTTCTTGGTTAAACATTATTTCTTCAACAACGGGGTTAACAAAAGCTAAAATGAGGATTATTGGTGGTATTAAGTAAGTTTTAGAATTATTAACTCTCTTCATAAATGTGAATATAAGGAAGTACAATAAAAAATTTTATTCTGAACAGCAATAGAAAGCTATGAAAGCTGTAGTAGTAGTTCCTAAGAAAGTTGGAGTCGAAGTTAAGGATGTAGATTTAAAAGAGGAATTGGGAAAAGGGCAAGTGAGGGTGAAAACACTATACACTGGAATTTGTGGTACTGATAGAGGGATAGCAAATGCTAAATTAACTTTTTCATACCCTCAGAGAGGTTTTGATTTTCTGATTTTAGGTCATGAAGGACTAGGAGTAGTGGAAGAAGTTGGTGAAGGGGTAAATACTCTAAAAAGAGGTGACTATGTAGTTCCAGTTGTGAGAAGAGGTTGCGGAGTCTGCCTTAACTGTAAGATAGGAAGACAAGACTTCTGTGAGACCGGAAAATTTGTTGAAGCTGGGATTAGAGGTAAAAACGGTTTCATGAGGGAAGAATTCGTTGATGACGAAATGTGGTTGGTTAAAGTACCAGACAGCTTAAAGGACTTTGCAGTACTAACAGAACCATTGTCAAACGTCGTAAAAGCTATTGATGAGCTAGTTTTTGTTCAAAGGAGAATGATCTGGACCTGTGAGGATTCGACATTTGGGTGTAGAAATGCGGTTATAATAGGCAGTGGGCCTATAGGGACATTCTTTTCTTTACTTCTTACTACTTTAGGCTTTAATGTCTACATAGTTAATAAGAGAGAGCCAAACACCTTTGAAGCTTATATTGCTGAAAGAATAGGAGCGACTTTCATAGACTCTTCTAAAGAGAAGGATAGAATCCCAGAGGCTGACTTAATAGTAGATACAAGTGGTTATCCATCAGCGTTTATTCCTTTATTGCCGAAGATGAAGCATAATTCGGCCTTAGTTTTATTTGGTACAGTTGGCGGAGAAAAAGATGAGATCACCTCAGACTTAATAACTTCAATTGTTGAAAAGAACATCTTAATCGTGGGTACTGTAAATGCAAGTAAAAGAGATTTTGAAGGAGCCTTAAACTATCTTAGCATTTGGAAGGACAGATATCATAGTGTCTTAGATAAAATAATTACATCAAAAGTACCAGTTGAAAAAGCACCTGAAGTTATTCTCAAAAAACCTGCTAATGAAATAAAAACAGTTATACAATGGTAATAAGGAGGGAAAGTTTAGATATTTATAATCAAGTTTTAGAGGATAAAACTGGTCATCATAGTCATAATAAAAATAGAAATAACATAATAATTTAATTTTCTATATTTTATTTTATTTTTTTTTCATCAATTTTTATATTAGACTTATTGGAAGCTATCTTCCTTTACTTTTTTTTTTTAAAAAAAAAAAGAAACGTATTGTACATTTATATAAATGCTTTTACCAAATAGCTTTGTAGAAAATCTATAATAACAATAATAAATATAGAATTATTTAGGATTACTGCTCTCCTTATATTGTACGTTATTATCTTTAACACAATCTCCTTTTCAGCTAGCTCTGGAGTCCTTGACGTATCAAACGAACCGCTCTTCCTCTTTATTACTGAATGCATAGTTTCAACTATTGACCTCCTTTTGTACTCTTCTGGCAAGTGCTTTTTCATCCTCTTCCTATACTCCCCTTTTGTTTGGTATATCGGGACGTCCTTTTCCCTGGCAGGTATTATTGGAAAAAGACCATATTTTGGCAATAACATGGTTCTTCTCTGAGTCATATCCATTATTACAAATTATGATATTGAACTTGTTAATTATCTTCCTGTCCATTTTTTCAAACGTCTTCTTAAACTCCTTTGAGTAGTGGATCTCATCAAAATGAACGTCGTATGCAATGATTATCTGCGATTTATCATCAACAATTACTGTTGCTTTAACGTACTTCTTCCTCACCCTCCTACCAAAATCGTTAAGCCTTTTGTCGTAATAAAACGAGTGATAATTCAAGGAGAAACCGGTGCTGTCGATTAACGTTATGTTACCCAGTAAACCTAGGAAAGACTTCACAACTTTGTTAAAGACAGAAGCAACGAGTTTCACGCTAACCCTCTTACAAAACTTCTGTATCGTTGTAAAGTGAGGTATTTCTGAAAGGGGCAAAAGGGCAATGAACGAGGGATAAAAAGATATTACTTAAATGACGTAACGATAACTTATATTAACCAGACCCTGTGTAGAGGAATGGAAAAGAGCTGACACCGCTTGTACTTCCCCTTTGAGAATTCAGAGGAATAAGCGGGAAGAATCCTTTTGGAAATAATTACACCTTGTTTTACCAGCTTGTACCCTTCTGATTCAATGAAAAATTGGGGTATTTTGCTACAATACGGTAGATCACAAATTCAGCAAAATTTTCCCTAAATAAATGCTTTACCGAGGATGTATACAGAGCTTAATGATTTCTATAGAATTATTTATAATGATAGATTTAAATACTAATTTGGCCCATATGTTCATATGGAAATTATACGTGAATTTGAAATAGATGTTCCGGAATCTGTGGCTATGGAATACTTCTCTAATCCTCAAAATCTATTACGTCACATTCCTGCTTTTAGAGGCATAAAACAGATAGACGAAAATACATGGGAAATGGATCTGAAATGGTTAATCAATCTAAAACTTATCGTAAAAAGAGAGATATTTAGTGATGAAGTAAACTACACTATAAAGAAAACTGAAGGAAGAATTAAAATTTCCGGTTATCTAAGACATATATTACTTCAAAAGGGACCCAACAAAACGTTAGTAAGAATTAACTACCTCTATCACGGCCCATTTGAAAACAGTATAGCAAAGAGACAAGCAGAAGAATACTTTGAGAAAGGAATGATATTTTTTGAACAAGATTTAAAGAAAATGAAAGAAAAACTACAGAACGCTCAAGAATATGGGAAGGGAGGGAATAGAATAGAGATAAAAGAAGATTTTCTAAAAATGGAAACAATAATGGCAAAGGAAGTAGATAAAAGTGAACTAGATAATATAATAGCAAAAGCAATGATAGAAAGTGTAAATTACGAGATATTACTTTTAGTTAGTGACGGAGAAAATATAGTCCAACTAAAATTTAAAGACGGTTCATTGGAAGAATCAAAAGGAAATATAAATGAGCTAGGAAATAGAGTAAAAGTGTTAATGAAACGTAAAGCTATCAAGGCTGTTACCACCAATGATGACTCGAAAACTTAGTTACTTTAAATTAAGTGAAAACTCACGACTTAGAATATTCTATTTTATTATTTTAATTAAGTCAATTTTATTCTGACAATGGACGTTAAAGTATACCGAGCATATATAGAGTAAAAGCTATTTTCAATTGTTCCTCAATTTTATTTGTGTTAATAATAAACGATAAACTGAAGGTTTATGATGATGAAATAGTAGGCTTAATCGGGAAAAACGGCAGTGGAAAGACTACTTTAATAAAATCTGCTCTCTGCCTTTATGACAATTCTAACACCGTTCTTGATGGAGAAGATTTCTGTAAAAGCAAGGACTATTCGAAGCTCTCCGCAGTATTTCAAGAGTCTTCAACACAAATTCTTTCGTTAACTTGCAAAGACGAACTAAAACTACAATCCCTTTTTCATCCAGTTGACGAAAAAATAGCAAAGGATATTATGGGAGAGTATTATGATAAGGATTTTTACATACTCTCTGACGGTTATAAAAAGAGGTTTGTTATTTCAAGTGTTTTAGCCTCTAAGCCTAAACACATCCTCTTTGATGAACCTTTTGCGAATCTTGACAAGTACGCTGTTAAACTTGTGAAAAGCGTAATACCTAAAGGTAGCCTAATAGCTGAACACAGAATAAGAGAGATCAGAGAGCTAGTAGATAGAGTTTATCTAATAAACAAGGAAGATATGAAAGAGATTGAAAAAGAAAAACTGTATGACGAGGATTTTTTAAAAAAGGAGGGATTAAGAGGATTTTCTTTACCTAAAATTGAAACTGAGTTAGGGAGAGAGTTATTGAATTATAAAGGGATTAAAGTTAGGGAGAGCGAAATACTTTGCTTAGTTGGTAGAAATGGAGTTGGCAAAACTACAAAGCTTAAGAGTTTAGTAGGGAAAGTCTATCTAGTCCTCCAAAACCCAGATTTACAGTTCTTTGAAGAAACGGTGGAAAAGGAGATTAAAGACGAGACCGTTCTTTCCCTTTTTAAATTGCAAGATAAAAAAGACAAGAGTCCCTTTACCTTGAGTTATGGGCAAAAAATGAGGGTTTTAATAGCTTCAGCTTTTGCTTCCCCTTACAAAGTTATTGCATTAGATGAGCCTTCTGTTGGCATGGACGGAGAAGCACTTCTCTCTTTTTATGAAGCTTTAAAGATACTAAAAGAGGAGAAGAGAGGAATAATAATTGCTACTCACGATGAAGACTTAATCCCTGTTTGTGACTCCATAATTAATATGGATCAGAATCCTGCGTGATCCTCATCTTTCAGTAGCAAGGTTAATCATCACGGGAAAAAGAAATTTAAAACTACAAGAATAAATGAAAGGGTGAGGAGTATTAAATCCATCTTTGTGGGTCTAAAATCCCTTCTGCCTTGAAATTTTCCATAGAGCTTTATTGTGTAAGCCGTATACAAGTCTTCAGCTACTTTAACCATTTGTACAACTAGAGGTAAAACCAATTTGCCTAAATGAAAGCCTATCTTTCTTGCTCTAGCGTTGAAACTTATTTCAGAACCTATTCTATAAAAAAGAGGGTAATAAGCAAAACCTACAACTAAAGGAACACCTTTTTCACCAAAGAGGTTTAAGATTGAAGAGTAATCAACATATTCGCTCATAATAAAATAAAGGTTAATATATGTAAGGGTTCTTAGTGTATAAATAAAGAGGTATTCCTTGTTAAATAAGTGCAAAACTAGAAAAGAGGCTATTACAATTGCTGCTTCAATTACCAATATTTTCCATCTTTTGTATATCAAGCCAGCAGTAAGCACAAGTGAATAAAAAGTAGAGTATAGTGTCGTTTCTACAACTGTAATTGCAAGAAAAATCAAGGAATAAAGAAAAGTTGACTTCAATTTTTATCCCTTAATAATTCCGCTCTTTATTAAATATGAGCCTAGTTTGTAAGATATATAGCCCATGATAGCACTTTCAACCAAGTATATCACGGTAAATATTATGCCTGCTAAAATTAGATTATTAAATGGAATTGTTTTAGGCATGCCTAGCATAAGTATACCAAAAATAACACTACCTACCCCAGTTATTGTACCTACTACGGTAGTATTTGTCATCACTGCCTTAAAACTTCTATAACCAATAAACCATGTTATTAATTCATCGACTACTCCTGCAATAATTAGCGTTGGTACCATAAAAGGAATTGGTATGTAAAGCACAGCACTTATTAAAGCAAGGAGTAAGACACTATATTTTTCGTTCATCGCTTGTAATCCAATAGATATTATAATAAGAGGAATTGTTAGAGTCACTATAGGATCGGTAAATACGTTAATGGCATAAGCTGCTGTTCCAAGGGCTAGAGCTGCTGCTGTTGCATAAGAAGCTATTGAAAAAACTACTCCATAAATTATTGTTCTCCTTTTCATGTATTGATTCTCTCATTTTTCTTTTTTAAAGTTGAGTTGTAATTTTTTCTTGATAAGTTAATTCTTTAAAAATTGGGCGTTGATCATTTTAGATCGAAAAAGTTAAAAAGTAAAAAGTTAAGCTACTATACATGCAGTACAAATGGATTGCATTGAGTAACACCACAGTAGGAATATTAATGGCATCCATAAATGGTACAATAACAATTATATCTTTACCTGCAATCTTTCGAGGTATTAATATCAATCCCTTTACGTCTTTTCAATATCTCTTATGGATATTGATGAGTTACAACATTGTTACTGCTACTCTCTTAGTTTCATTTGGTAAACTTTCAGATATATACGGCAGGGTAAGGCTTTACAACCTTGGGTTCCTGATTTTCACAATTGGATCAATACTTCTCTCAATAACACCTAATACTGGTGACCTAGGTGCAATGGAATTAATTATATTCCGTGTAGTTCAAGGAATAGGCGGAGCCTTCTTGATGGCTAACAGTACTGCAATCTTAACTGACGCATTTCCACCTAACGAAAGAGGAAAAGCGTTGGGAATAAATCAAGTATCTGCGTTAGCTGGTTCTCTAATAGGTTTAATCCTAGGAGGAATATTAGCTACAATAAATTGGAGGTATGTGTTTCTAGTTAGTGTGCCAGTAGGCATTTTTGGTACAATCTGGAGCTACGCAAAGCTAAGAGAACTCTCGACTCCAAGTAGGACAGAAAAGATCGACTGGATAGGGAATGCACTTTTCGCATCTGGCTTGATCCTAGTTTTAATAGGAATAACCTACGGTCTTATGCCTTATGGTTCTTCTCAATTAGGATGGGGGAATCCATACGTAATAGCCTCATTGGTCTCTGGAACTGGTTTACTAGCAGCTTTTGTTTATGCTGAGACTAAGGTTAAGTATCCTATGTTCAGGCTCGAACTTTTTAAGATAAGAGTGTTTGCAGCAGCTAATATAGCAAGCTTCTTGAGGTCAATTGCCTACGGTGGACTTATGATAATGTTAGTCATATTTCTTCAAGGCATTTGGTTACCGTTACACGGAGTTCCATATTCAGAAACACCATTCTGGGCTGGAGTTTATACCACTCCGCTGATGTTGGGGTTTGTAACCATGGGGCCAATAAGCGGTTGGCTATCTGACAGATATGGTAGCAGAATACTTGCAACTTTAGGTATGGTGATAGTTGGTGTTGGATTTCTCTTGCTAACTACTTTACCTTACGATTTCAATTACTTAGAGTTCGCTTTAATGATATTTCTCATTGGTATGGGGAACGGAATGTTTGCTTCACCCAATACTGCGTCAATAATGAACAGTGTCCCTCCACAGCATAGAGGTGTTGCATCTGGAATGAGAGCAACGTTGCAAAATGCTGGACAAACCATGAGTATAGCTATATTCTTTACAATAGTAATAATCTCTTTAACTTCTTCATTACCTTCGGCTCTTCAAAACGCATTTATACAAGCAGGAGCACCACAGTTAGCACCATTAGCCCAACACATCCCAGTTACTGGGGCACTGTTTGCAGCGTTTTTAGGTTATGATCCAGTAAAGACAATGTTATCATCATTACCTCCCGGAGTTACTGTGCCGCCTAGTGTTGTAGCTGTTATGGAACAGAGGGCATGGTTCCCTACTGCTATTGCACCGGCTTTCATGTATGCTTTAAGAAATGCATTTTATATAAGTGTTGTATTAGTATTCATAGCTGCAATCGCTTCTGCATTGAGAGGTACGGAGGTGAAACAAAGTGTTAGAAAATGAAAATAGGATACAAGTAATGTCAACTGTTGCCAAGATATACCGAGCTATGAGTAGAGAATTAAATAGGAGACTTTCTCAGTTAGGGCTTTCTTACCTAGACTTTCTAGTGTTAAGGGCTACGAGTGAAGGGAAAAAGACGATGGCTTACTTAGCTAACAGATACTTCGTAACGCAATCTGCAATAACAGCATCTGTAGATAAGCTAGAGGAGATGGGACTAGTAAGAAGAGTTAGAGACACTGAAGACAGGAGGAAAATAATGATTGAGATCACAGAAAAAGGACTAGAAACGTTTAACAAGGGTATTGAGATTTACAAACAACTTGCTGATGAGGTGACAAAAGACTTGAAGGAGGACGAAGTGATACTCTTGCTCGATAAACTCTCAATAATATTGCAAAAGTTGGAGGAATTAAGTTAAAAATTTTATTAGGTAGTTAAAATTTCTATAGATCGTATTACTTCTTGCTCTTGACCTACAGCAGAGAGTAGTAAGATTTCATTATGCAAGAAATTGAAGGTTATGTACAAAACTAGAAGATCCCACGAATTCTTTTAGTCTTTAAGAAATGACTATCATATGTGATAATAATTATTTCTTCATCAGCTAGGATAACGCATTATAATCCAAAATTTATTGCCCTTATGATAGTTCGTTCTTAATATTATAATTATAAACAGTTAATCTTGTAGATTCCCCGAATCTTTAAGAGCAAGTCAGTTGGGTAACCGCCTTATCACCGATCTATCTCCCCTAAAACTCATCATCAATCCTTAATAACTTAACCACGAAGTAATTTTTATGAGTATCGCTAACACAACAACAACTACTACTCAGTCTTTTCTTTCTAATTATATTAATTGGATAGAGATAGGGATCTTTATCCTTACTTTTATCTTACCTTTAGTCTATTTCATTTACTTCACGCGAAGGGTGAGAATTGGGAGTCATTCACAACAGAAAAAATTAGAAAGGAAAATGTTAAGGGTACCAACTATAACTTGGGATCAAATATATGATATGGAAAGCATAAAAGCTAGGCTGGACGAAATTGCTGAATACGTTAAAAATAAGGGAAAAGCTTACGGAGTAATCCTCTTTGGCCCACCGGGTACTGGAAAAACTAGTATAGCAAAAGCATTAGCAAATAAACTAAAGTGGAACTATTTTGAGCTAAGATCTGCTGACATCCTGAGTAAGTGGTATGGTGAAAGCGAGTTTCTTCTTGAGAACTTCTTTGACACTGTTGAGTTAAACACTCCAGCAGTTGTTGTAATTGACGAAATAGATGGTTTTACGTTGAAGAGGGAAGAAGATATACATGAGGTTACTCACAGATTGATTAATATCTTGCTAATGAGGTTGCAAGACTTACACGACAAAAACTTGCCCGTCATCATCATAGGTACAACAAATATACCGCAAGAGATTGACGAAGCTCTTCTTAGACCAGGTAGATTTGATGAAGTCATATATGTTCCTTTGCCAAATGAGAACGCTAGGGAGAGAATATGGTGCGGCTACACTCAAGGATTAAACGTTGACTGTAAAGAGTTAGCTAAGAGAAGTAACAGACTGTCACCGGCTGATATAAAAGAGATAGTTGAAGAGGTTAAGATAGAGTCAGAGAGACAAGGTAAAATTCCTACAACAGAGGATTTTCTTCACGAGATGGAAAATTATAAGCCTTCTGTACCAATCTCTACTCTCATAAAGTTTGAAAATATAGCTAAAAAGTACTCGAGGCATAAACTTGGAGAAAGACCTTTTGGAGTTCCAGATGTAAAGTGGGATGATCTAGGAGACTTAGAAGAAGTTAAAAAAGTAATTAGAGAGGCAATAGAGTTGCCTTTGAAGAATAGAAAAATAGCGGAACAACTAGGAATAAAGCCAGTTAAGGGTGTTTTACTTTATGGCCCCCCGGGAACCGGGAAGACAAGTATAGCAAAAGCCTTAGCAAACGAGTTAAATGCTTCCTTTATTATTCTTTCTGGTGAAGAGATTTCCTCTGCCGGCCCATTTAATGCTGGTGAAATTATTGCAGAGAAGTTTCATATTGCTAGAGACAACACACCAGCAATACTCTTCATTGATGAAATAGACATGATTGCAAGGGCAAGAGGGGAAAATGAGTGGAGAACAGCTCTTACTGAATTGCTAAGCCAAATGGATGGGGTAAGGGAAAATGAGGAAATTATTGTTATTGGAGCTACAAATAGACCTTGGGATCTAGACCCTGCAATTTTAAGGCCAGGGAGATTTGATAAAATAGTGTACGTGCCACCTCCGGATGAGATGGGAAGAGTAGAAGTGCTAAGAGTGCTTTGCAAAGGCTTGACTGTTGATGATAACACTCTCTTAAATGTTGCTAAAATTACAAATGGTTACACACCAGCTGATTTAAAATTAGTAGTTGATGAAGTGAGAAGAAATTTGCTAAAGGAAGCTGTAAGTGGAAATGCGGTAAGAACTACAGTCACTTTCAACGATTTTGTGAAGGTTTTAACAAATATAAAGCCAAGTGTTGATCTACAGATGCTTAGAATGTATGAAGAATTTAAGGTTCATAGATTATAAACAAGGATTTTATAAACACTTCTAGTTTGTTCTGTAGAATAGTAATTTCTCATTTTCCTTTTCTATTTATCTAACTGAATTTAACTCAAAATTTTTGAAGCTCTATATTTATCGCACAAGACTCCACTAAATTACACCTATAGGTTGTCCTTATTGATAAAATGGAATAAAAAAGTTTACTACACATGCATCAAAACTTGTCAAACTCAATTAAGGAAGAGATTGGAGAAAACTATAAATACCTAATGAGATTTTATTATTATTGCAGTGCGGCCGTAGTCTAGCCTGGATTAGGACGCCGGCCTGCCACGCCGGAGGTCCCGGGTTCAAATCCCGGCGGTCGCACTCCTTTTATAAAGAATGATTTAAGAGGTACTCTAAGTTAAAGGACAAGGTAAATGTATCATTGTAATGTTAGGAATATAATCTCATATTCGAGAGTTCGGCAAAGTCCCTAAGGGAGAATTTAAACGATAAAAATAAAATATTGATCAAAAATCCTCTGAGGAATAAACGGAGATATATTTCTTATGTTAGATATTGAGAGAAATGTTTTTAGTCTTTTGAGCTAATAATATTATTGAGATGAAGGGGAGGGAGGGTCAGAACGCTTGTTCCCTATCATAGTTCAATTACCACGCCGTTCATCATCCCCCCTAATCTAATCTAACTCTAAAATTAATAAAGATGAGTTTTCCATATCTAAGAAAATTGTTTGGCTATTGTTACAACTGAAAGCTTGCTTTAAAGGCAAGAATGAGCTTTATAGAAAACCTATAAATAACTATGATAAATAATGAAAGCGTATTTAGAGTCAATAAGGACTAATATTTACTTGAAATTGTGTACCACTATTTTTAATTCAATCTTCTTAAAAAATGAGAGTTTGCATATTTTCTAGTTTAAGAAATTTAGCAGAAAACCAGGATAAAAATTAAATAAGCCGTTGAACATTCGGATCTTGATCGATATAAAATTTACTACTAAAACTACATTCAAACAATTTCCTTAACCTTCTCCATTAATCTTACTACCTTATTAAATATCATTTTAAAAGCGTCATCTGGCAAATCTCCTTCATAGAAGTTGTCATGTAATGCCCTAGCCTCGATAAGAAGTTCATAAAAGGTTTCTCTAGGGGAGATCTCAGATCCATCTGAAAGTCTAATTGGCTTTTTATCTATATTATTTTTAATAAATTGGAATAGCTTCCCATGACTCCAATGCATAACTGTGATGTTTCTCTTGCTTGCGTATAGCTTTATTAAAGCCGTAACAGCACCCCATAACTTCTCTCCAGCTTGAATATATTCTCCTTTCTCTTTTAATTCAAGAGCTTCGTTGAAGTATTTTTCAAACAGTTTTTGATACTTATCAACTGAAGTTGAGGGTTCTTTATCAAGGTCTTTAATTTCGTCCATTATATCCTTAACGCTCCAACCAGTCTCTTTAGAGAGTTCATCAATCAACTGTAGATCTCTGGCATTAAGACTTTCCCTTCTAGTTAGCTTCTCGTAAATAGCAATCACTTCTGAGAATTCACTTAATTGCTTTACTAGAGCCACAGTTTAATTTCTCCTTGCAAATATTAAACCTTAGTTAAAGAGCAAGGTTTCCCCTTATATCTCTCTTGCATTTACTTCATAACTCGTTGCTTATAATAAAGTCTATGAAAGTTTGAACATTAAGGATCATTTAAAGCTTCCAAAAATTCTTTAAAGCTTCGTAAATTCGTCAATTTAGGATCATCAAAATCAACTTTATTTACATAATTTGGTAACATATGTTTCTCATATTTTTCCTTTCTTCTTAATTCATCTGAGGGCTTATCTTGAGTAGAGAGAGTAATCCATTCCTCAATTTCTTGGTCGAAAATTATTTCTTTCACCTTTTGAGGATATTTAATATTTCTTTTTAGCATCTCTAACTTCTGCCTTATTTTATCTACTGGTTTTCCGTCAGCATCAACGAATACAAGGATTTTATCCGTTTCCTTTTCCCAAAATTTAATTATCTCTAAAATTTTACCGGTAAAAATCTTTCCCGCACCTTTAGTGCTTATACTTTTTTGTACTTCTATCTCTGAAGGGATTTTTCCAGTAGTTTTTAGCCTTTTTATTACTCCATCTAAGAAATCTACAGCATAAGTATCTTCAGTAATTATTCTTATTTTTTAGGGGTTGGTTGGGTTTGTCGAATAGAAGACCCACCCACTAAGCGTCAACCCCTCCTCAACTAGTTTATCTTTCAATTTCTCTGGATCTTTAATCCTTTCAGCCTTTGTCTCTCCTTTTTCTTTGTAAAACAGTATTATATCTTCTGGGTCAAACATATCAATCACCATTGGCGAATGAGTAGTTACAATGAATTGAGGTGAAGAATAAGATATTACACTGGCTAACTCCTCTATGAACTTCAGGTGAAGCGAGTTCTCTACCTCGTCAATTACCACTAAAGAGGGTAAGGGTTCTAAAGCATATATTGCAAAAAGTATAGTAATCATCTTTATTATACCTGCAGGCACATTTATAGGACGTAAAGGAAGGGTCTTATTAAGATCTGGGATTAGCTCTCTAGTTATTAAGACAATGTTCCCGCTATCTTGTGATGTATATCTATCTATGCTCAAATTGTTTTCTTTCAAAAACATGCTAATTGGCTCTGGTAAGCCTTTATATGCTAATAAATTGTCAATAACTCTAGCTAATCCATAACCATCAACCTCTAGTTTTGGAGGATAAGAGTAATGTACCGGAGCGAAAGCCCTTTCCGGATTTATTCTTAGAGGAATGAAACTGTTGGCAAAGCTATGCATGAATTCAAATAACTCGTTAAACTCATTAGGAGGTACTGGTGTTATTAGAAAAGAGTTGAAAAACAATGAGCTAGGTTTTTTACTAAGAGAAAATATGCTTGCGGATGAGTCTAAATCTGTTTTTAGGACTGTTCCCGTTTTTGCATTTTTCATTTCAACGTTATTAAAAGTTCTAGCAAAGAGAAAGTCTTTATATTCTAGCGTTTCCCTATTTATTGTAAGCCCATTTTTACCGGTGATATCTGCAGAATAGTGGAAATTTTCACCATAAATTTCAAATGAAATAGGAAGGGAGGTGTCACGAAGGAATACAACGTCCTCGTAAATTCCAAATGTTTGAAAAGGATTAGAAGGAAAAGAAGAAGGATTTATTAACTCTTTTAGAAAGATGAAGAAGTCGACTAGATTTGATTTTCCACTGCCATTGGGGCCAACTATAACATTTACTTTATGTAATTCAAGGTCAATATCACGAAGGCTTTTAAAATTTCCAATTCTTATCCTCTTAATCATGATTAAAGATACTCAACTGAGAATAATTAAACTTGATGAGAGTATAAAATTAAAAAAGTAGTAACTTTTTGATATAGAAATTGTCACCCTATTTTGTGCTTCCTTAAAAAGTCATATAAGGCAACCAGTAAAACACCAATAATCAAAAGCATATCAATAGAGGCATACTTACCAAAGCCATATCCAAGCCAACCAAGCCAATCTTGGTTAGGAATTCCATTACCATATGCTAAGTAGAAGTTCAAAACACCGGTATGCGCTATTAAGTTAGAGTGATAATTGGGAAACATTGACATGAAGAGTTCTTTATTTATGTTACTAATGGGAGTTAGGTATAAATAATGAAAGGACGTACTGAGACCCATATAATACGTAATAAATATTTGTAAACGTAAATGCAGGTATCGTAGGGTAAATTTGAACATCAGCTTGATAGTAGTCTGTATACCCAAGGAAGGGATATGGGGATAATGGGGTCGGCCAATTGGTTGTTGAACTTGATATACTGAGATTTAGTATGTTTGTTTTAACTACGTTACTCTGCGGGAATAGTATTTGAAGCAAAGTCGAACTATTAATGTTCAAGACTTCTGAATAATTATAAATTTCTTCTACTCTTGAAGCTTTAAAAGGTGGGTTTGAATGGTCATTAAATAAGACTTCACCACCAGATAGTAAATAAAGTTTAGATTGAACTAAGTAGTAGCTAGCGTTAAGTTTAGTTACATTAGTAACAAAACCATGGCTACAATTTAAAGATGGCCCTGGGGAGTATGTTCCAATATAGACAAGCCACAACCCATTAGAGAAACTACCTTGATATTTCTCATGTAACGCTGTTCCAAAGTAGTAAGCAGACACGGGGATGAAGTTAATAAAAACGCTTGCAAGTAGAAGAATCAGCGCGACTATTGTTAATATCCTCATTTCTACACCTCTTAGTTGAATATTTAATTTTCTTATATAAAAACCTTTTCGTAAGTTCTTATCGAATTTAATTTTAATCGGAAAAATTCACAAAGATTATATATGAGTGTATAGTACTATTTAGATATATCTAGTTTATATTTGGAAAAATAGCAGAAGTTCTTCAATATTTAACTTAAGCGCTGGTAATGTTATTTTCTTCACCTCAAATAGATTACTTTATTATAGATATAGTCGTTGTTTTAGCTTTACCAATGTGTATGAAAACGTTTCTCCATGATAAAAGAGATTGTATTACTGACTTTGAGGATAGGATATTTAATAATTAATAAGATATAATGAATGAAAGGGAATAGTGATTGGAAAACACTCGTAAAAAAGACAATTAATATATCCTTCTCTCCACTATTTATTATGTGATGTTTGATAAAGGTGTCCTTGATAAGTTGAAAATGTTTGATTGGAAAGCTTATCAAGTGTTATACGCAATCCTTTTTGGCTCTATAGCTAGAAGAGGGAAAGGGAGAGACATTGATATTGCCGTAGAATTTGAGAATTATAACCTTGATTTACACCTAAAGTTGTTGAACGACTTGCAAGACTATTTGGACACAGATTTAGTTGACCTAGTCGCAATAACTGATGACACAAGTTGTTACCTTATTCATGAGGTTTTTAATAACACTAGGATAATTTACATTAGAGACGATGAAGCTTGGTTTAAAATGAACAATAGGATAAACGAGTGTGAGGATTTCTTAATTGATGCAAAAAAACTTAACGAAGTAGAAAACGCTGCATTAGCAATAATGAATAGGTGGAAGGAAAGTGGCAGTACTAGATAAACTACTTAAGTTGGTTGAGGAATACACTTTGAAACTTGATGAAATAAATGATGTTGATGATTGGATAACTTACCAAGCGACACTTCATATGCTTCAAATACAAGCTCAAGCACTTATAGACCTTATCAGGAGGCTTCTTTCCAACATGGGTATTACTGCTGACTCATATAAGGAGAGCGTGAGGAAATTATTTGAGAACAAATTACTGACAGAAGAAGAGTTCCGTTTTCTAAATTCAGTTATTTCATTTAGGAACATTCTAGTTCACGCTTATGCTACTGTGAATGAAGACATTGTGAAGAAGATTATAAAGGAAAGAAGTTATAGGAGATTGCTTGAAATTGCTATTAACTTAAAGAGAAGAGCTGAAAAATATTGGGACCCTTAGTTTGATAAGGTTGCTAAAGACATTAGACTTTGTTACTTAAAATGACAGTGAGAGCTGAATTATTTCTTTAGGCTAGAGAAATTTTTTAGTCTTTTGAGCTAATAATACTATTGAGATGAATGGGAGTGGTCAGAACGCAAGTTCTCTATTATAGTTCAACTGACACGCCGTTCATCATTCCCCCCAATCTAACCCTAAATAAATAAAGATGAGTTTTCTGTCTATGAAAGGTAACATTATATGCGTGGAGAGATCATACTACTAAATAATAATATTGACCACTAATCCTAGTAAGACGTTTTATAAAGAGAATATTTAAAATAGTTCTGCAAGTAATTTGTCACTTAACGCGTACTTTTTCTCTTCTTTAATCAAAAAGGAGTAATCAAGCAGGTTGTTGATTAGAGTGTAAACAGTTCTATCGTTAACCTTTTTACCCTCGAGACTCTCTAGCGAGAGCTTTATATCACTCCAAGTACAACCATCTTTACAAGTCTTAATAATTCTTATATATCTGTCTTTGGCAATCATTCTACTGTACAAAAAGTTCATAAACTCCTCCTTTAACAAACCCTTAGCGATCTCCTTAGTCCTCTCGATAGCCCTATCGAAATCTTTTGTGGTAACTGCTGTATGACCGTATAAAGTCAACCAGCCTGGATTACCACCAAACTCTTCATAAACCTTGTCTCCATACTTGAAATCAATTCCAAACTCCTCAAACCCTTTCTTTAAAAATGAAATGGCAGTGTCTTTGTCAAAGGGCTTCAATTGAATCTCTGAAAAGCCCCTGCCGTAAAGTGGAGATTTCGCGTCTTTAATCCTTAAGAACTTAGAGAAAACTCTTATCTCAGAACCAGTGATGATAAAGGAGAGGTTATCTAAGTGATCAAATGCATAAGCAATTGCTGGTAACAAATCATAATCCCTCATATTCTCTAGCTCTTGTGCTTCGTCAATAACGATTATCACTCTCTGGCTTTTGTCCTCACCCCATTCATTTAGCTTTTCTAGTAAGTTAATAAATTCGGTTCTTTCTTCTTTGTTCCATGAGAAAGAGACAGAAATACCCTCAGAATTAATTGTAACACCTTTAATCCTTTTCAAATAACTAATAAATTCCCCATATTTACCTTTTTTAAGTTTCTTATTTATCTCTCCTTCTAACAACGAAAGGAAGTCCTTATAGTAAATATGACTCTTTTGCTTGGCTATCTCTCTTATGTCTAAGAAAAGGTAATCAGATTTGAGATTGTTTAAGCTAGAAAGTATTAGTGAGGTCTTTCCCATCCTTCTTAGTCCATAGACTAATATAAGTGGCTCAGCGGAGTTTAAGAAATTCTTTAGCGTTTCTATTTCCTCTTTTCTGTCAAAGATGTCACTAATTTCCTTTTTTGGCTTTGGGTCAAACAGCATAAAACTTGTACCCCCCCAAGTAACTTGGGGGGGTACAAGTAAATAAGGTTTTTAGGGCGTGGAATTAACGTAAGCTCAAGGGAAAAATTAGGAAGACGTTAATTTTTATCTTTATGATAAAGATTTGCGAGTTAATTTAGGCAAAAACTAATGGCTTTTCCCTGCTCAAGTATTTAGGAATTAAAAAAAAAACTTGTGTATTTAAACTCGCTTAAGCCTAGAAAGTTAGACAATGTAAGGCTAGTTTTTCAAGAAGTAACTTAGTAAAACCAAATATTTTATTAGGAGTCAAACGGGCCATCTAATAGTAAAAACAGATATGTAACATTTTGATTTTCGAATTTTCATTCTAATGAAATCCCTAATGAGTTCTTATGATGATAAAGTTAATAAATTCTAATGCTAAGTATTATGTATGGGATCAAAAAAGGATGACATAGAAAATCACATCCTTAAACTAGTTAAGCTAAATCCTTTGTTATATAAGGGGTACACAGAGTTTAAATCAGAAATTGAAAGTCTTATAAACAATAAGAATGAAAAATCCTTCCTCATTTCTACAGTGGGAGATAACAAAGAATATTTTCGCTTAAAATCTATTTCTTCAGCTTACGATTCCCTTTATTACTTTTTTGAAATAGAAAAAATATTAACCTCAAAATTTGGGGTTAGATACAAGTATAAGGATCTTATTCCTCTTACTTTTAAATTTCGCATTTTTCCATTATTTAGTTTTACACTAGACAGCTTAACATTTTCAATATATTGGAGAGCGAAAGAAGAAGATAACTATGATTTTTTTGATTTTCTTAAATTATTAAAGAAAATTAATTGGTCTAGTACTAAAGATAAAGAAAAAGATAAACCAATTATTTTGCTTAAAGCTAAAGATTCGACAAAGGTTCAAATTTCATCACTTAAATTTATAGAATCAAGGCATCAATTATGGCCTGAAAAATCAGATGACATAAGTAAGCTAGGAAGTTTCTACCTATTCAATTGGTTATATCCCCCTAAGAACCCAGAAAAATTGGAAGAGATCTGGTGGGATTCGCCCTTTATTTTCTTTGATGATGGTGAATTGTCACCATATTTTGAAATACTCTTAGTTAATAAGACGATATCCTATTCAAATGGAAACCACGTTAAAATTCTAAATAGTGATCTGAAATGGATAGTTGTAAGTGATTTGTGTGAAACAAAAGCCAGAGGACTTAATGCTTCAATAATGATTAGAAAGTTCACTTATGATCAAGGACTAAAAGAAGAGTGCAGGATTCTAGCTATGGACTCAATTAAACTTAGCGATAATGAAGTATTAGGAAGTGGCGATGAAATACCATACACCTTAATATCTATAATTCTCCGTAAACAATATCTTTCTTCTACTCATCCTTTTAAAATCGATAAAAGGGACGTAGCAAATAAAATGAGGGAACTTTTAAGCGATCCTATACTTAAGTCATATCTTCGAAGTTCTACACTCAATCAATTAGGTTGGCGTTTATTAGATCCTAATAATATTGATTTTATGATAAAAGCATTGGGAGTTTACGAGGCTAATAAAGACTCTATTATATATCTGCATCCTGCATTATATGAAGTTTTAGAATATCTGAGAGCTAACGGTGTTATAACAACTGCAGATAAATTGATAGAATTTGTCAATTGCATAGCAGATAATAAGGATTTGACTTCTGACGTAAATGAGCTTAATAAAAAAGTAAGAAATTACTTTAATATTAGTGTAGCGAAAAATGGTATAATGAATGTGAGTGTGGCAATAACGCATTTACCCAAAGTAATTAGCTTTTCGAAGAAAATAAAAGGTGAGCCGTTATGGGTCTTAACGAGGATTTAGAAAGATTAGCAGCTGCTTATCAAGAACTACTAAAAAGAGAATTAGAGCCTTTCTTAGGTGATAAGGATAAAAGCGAGCCTTTAAATGATGTGAATTTTAAGAAGTATATGTTAAAAGATAAGGATATTAATGAAGTTTGTAACAAATATAGTATCAAAGATTGTGATGAGTTAAAGTCTCATTTAATAGATTATAGCCAGTATGGAGGATATCACACACCTCACTTTGACCTCATCTATAGGATAGTAAACATAAAAAACTGGGAAACTCAGCCACCCCTTCCTTTAGAATATCGTATAGAGGTGAAGGAAGAACTTGCACCCGATTTTGGTAGATGGTTACTTAGTAAGGATATATTAAATAATGATATACTGAAAAATCTAGGTATTATGCAAGAAGACATAGATTTACTCGAAAAAGCTTTAGGTAAGAATGCAAGGGTCTCTACGTTTCAAAAGGACGTAATACGCGAAATTCTTAAAGTTTCCAACAGCTCAAGGGATCAAGCAGTAGGCATAGGCATAATAGCACCAACAGCTTCAGGGAAGACCCTTTCTTTCCTAATACCTGTTCTGATTAAAGCATTAGAAAGAGTCAAAAAACGTGAGACGGGAGTTTCTGCTCTCTTGGTTTATCCAAGAAAAGCCTTAGAAAGAGATCAACTAAAAAGAATCCTAGAAATAATAGATAGACTTAATGAAACGCTAAATTGGAATAATAAAGGGAATATAGATAAAATTTATATTACTATAGGAATTGATGACGGTGATACCCTAAGGAAAAAGAAAGTACAGGATGGTGATAGCTTTAGAGACTTGAAATGTGTAAAGAGTGGATGTGATGGTAAGCTAGTCTATTCAGTAGATAAGAGTGGTAAAGTGATGGTAAAATGTGAAAAATGCGGTAAAGTGTATGACTATATTATTGCAACAAAAGACGACATATGGAGCAATAAACCAACAATATTAATCTCTAACATCCATACCGTATATAGAAGATTAATGCATAAAGATAGAGTAAAAATGTACTCCAATTTAGACTATGTAGTGCTCGATGAAGCTCATGTTTATATAGACTATCATGGTGGGCATGTATATTATATCCTTCAAATGCTAAAATATGTAGCAAGAAAATCTAACCCTATATTTATATTCTCATCGGCTACAATACCTAACCCAAAAAAATTTATTGAAGCTTTGTTTGGTCAACCAGTAGAAATTAAACGATTTGGAAAAGATGACAAAGACGAAAAAGGGGAAAACGAGTCAAGCGAAATTGGTCCTAGTGAAATGAAATATAAAAGACTTATAATTAGACTTTATCTTCTTCCAAACCCGCTCAGAAGCATAGAAACTTTGTATGAAGCAACAGCTTCAGCGGTAACCTTATGGGCTCACAAATATAATCAGAAAGTAATAACATTCATAGACAGTATAGCTGAAATAGCAACACTTGGAGATTATATTAAAAGTGTAATTCTGGGGACTAGACAAGGTCGAGAAATAGTGGATCATGTGAAGGAGAAAGACCCTAATATTAGAGATCCGTTAAACGACTATAGCTGGATTACTATAGCACCAAGTAATGCTAACGACGTAAATTTTCTAACAGGAAAATTCAAAAATAGTATAGGGATGCATCACGGTGGACTAGGAAAAGACAAAAGATCAGAAATAGAAGCTGCTTTTCAAGAAGGTAAAATAAGACACTTAATGTCGACTTCTACTCTAGAATTAGGTATTGATATATCTGATGTCGCAATAGTAATTCAATATAAATTGCCTATGACTCCTGAGGGTGTTATTCAAAGAATAGGTAGAGCCGGTAGAGATACCAACTCCTTTAGAATTGCATTAGGAATTATATTATTGCCTTCCTCACCAATAGGAACTCTCTATATGCATAATCCAAAATTGCGTAAACGATTTGCCGATATAAAGGCTAATAGACCTTATGTAGTGGGCTATAATAGTGACGTTATTAAGTTACAAGCACTTATTAGTTCCGTCTTATTCAAAAGAGCTCTTGAAGGTAAAGAGACCTATATTACAGAAACAAGAGAATGGAATACTGATAAGATATCTTCAGCGATCAAAGAAATACTAAATGAACTGAAAGACAATAATTTAGATAGTTTAATCTCTCAGATTGGTCTGTTGGACTTAAATGAACTAAGAGATAAAAAAGCTCAATTACAGAAACTTCTAGAAAATATACTTGATAGGATTAATAACTATATTGCTAATAGCAACACCAGAAACGTGGACATAGATGAAATCACAGATAAATTAGATTCGTATATAAAGAAAATAAGCAATCTGCTTTGGAGGATATCAGAATTTGAAAAGAAGATGTCAGGCAAGAATATAAATCTTAGCTCTCTCAAAGTAAAATTCATATACTATAATAAAGATAAAACCCAAGAAATAGATCCAATTAGTTTTCATAGATATACTCTTATTGATGCTCTTGAACTTTTGAGCTCATTGAGAGAAGAGATCATATATGCGGGAGCCTCCTCAAACAAACTGAATATTGAGAATTGGATTAAACAGAATGAAATTAAAATAAATAACTTAAAGAAAAATCTAAATCAAATTAGTATGGTTAAGGAAGGCAGTAAATTACAGAATAAGATATGGGAGCTTGTTAATGAAATATTCCAGAAAACAAAATCATTAAGACTCGTAAATATGCTATCCTCAATATTTAATGAAATAATTCCAGAAGAAGGCGAAGAAACAAAAGACAAACTTTTACTTTTACAGATCATTAACTTTTTGTTAGGCGTAGACAATACTAGCAATAGTTTAGATAATATTTTAAATGTGCTGAAAAACATAGATGTGAATGTGTACTATATTGATAAGAGCATACAACGTCTAAAAGGGGCTTTAGGAAAGCGAAAATTTACTATTTTTGATATAATAAATAGGTTATCTAACAACAAAGTGAAGTTCTCATTAATGTTACTACCTCCGTTCCATGAAATAGAAGTGAAAGAAATAGAAAAGGTGGGATTAAATGAGTGAGAACAGGTTTTCAACTTCTAGGTCTAGGCATGGTAGAGAAGCATTATATGCACTTACACCATTCAAAATACAAAACGTTGAGTTTAGTCGTAGTACTGGTGCCAAAAATTACAGCCTAATATTGGCCCCAATAGCATTTATGAAACTTAATATAGACTCGCTTACATGGTATAAAGGTTATTTGGACAAATTCAAGGTACATCCGCCAATGCTAATTACTAAAACAATTACTAAAACAGTTATTCAGCCGATCAGATTATATACATGGGTTTTTAAAAATAATAGTCCGCTGAAAATTATTTATCAGCCTTCTAAGGGAAAAAAGATTCCCTACTATTATTCGCGGTATATCGAATATAGTTACGATTCGCTTAGCAACGGCCACTATTGTGAACTAGGAATAGTTTTACTATCGTCTACTCAAACATGCCCATTAGCAGGACAATGTAATCTACAAGAACGAATAGACGAAAAAGATAAATTCTATTGCAATCACTATATGGGGCCTAGTCCCTATACTGCTATATATACGGTATTTCCTTATGTCATGAGTATATATGAAGAATATAGCATGGGAGATAAGGAAGAAATAATTTCTCTTCCTCTATTTAAGATGTATTACATACCGGCTGGTCAACATAAAGTTTTTATTAATGGTGTCTATTTTACACCAAAGAAAGATAAGGATATGCTTCCTAGACTTCTATTTCTTAATCCCACTATAGGTTATAGAATTAATAACGCTCCTGCGATAAAATTCGAATTCGATTACTCTAAGTTGAAGGAATCAATAAAGGAAGTACTAAATAGTGATGATAAGGTAAGAATGTGGATAAAGATTAAGTATAAACTTTATATAGGTAGTGGTGTGTTTAACGCTTATAAGACTTTTTATAAAAAAACTCCCTTCACTAAACTTGCTGATTATTTATTAGACGAGCAAAAGAAACAAAAGCTGTTGAAGGAGATTGATAACACTAATATAACTGATGATGAGATTGAATTCGCTAGTTTTCTATTCTTGCATAGCCTAGCACATATATTCTTGAGCTGGATTTCTACAAAGTATAACTATTGGGGCGAGGGAATTTCCTACTATATTACTCATCCTCTTTTAAGGAATATCAGTGAACGTGAAAATAAAGTAGCTGTTTATATAGTTGAAGAAGCAATAGGTGGGCTAGGATATCTAAAAAGTTTCAAAGACGAAGTTAAAA
>NZ_DBPRYF010000002.1:0-5478 GCF_059755235.1 Sulfurisphaera sp. | reverse complement strand
AATAATGTACAATAAGGCTGCTAGTCTAGTTGATTCTGTAAGAGAGAGTGGAGCTAAACATAAACCGGTGTTGAAAAGATTAACTGCTGAGTTTGACAACCAAGACGCTAGAGTCGACTTAGAGAGGGGTGAGGTCAGAGTAATTTTTAAGAGAAAAGGAAAGTGGTTTACCCTCAGATTAAAGCACAGAAAGGAATACATAGATGAAGTTTCAGAAATATAAGTGGAAAGAGGTATTTGTCTCGTACAGAGACGGAAAGTTCTACGTCAGCATAGTGTTTGAAGTGAAATATGAACCTTACTTCCCTCAAGGCATTATAGGTCTTGACGTGAACCTTAGGCAACTGGTTTACTACGACGGCAAGAAAGTGAGGAGAGCAGATACACCTTTCATCAAAGCTCAGACTATAAGAAAGAAAGCTGAAAAAATACAGCAAAGATATCCAAGAATGTGGAGATATAATAAGAGGTTGACAGAGAAAGTTAAAAAATACCACAGAAGAGCAAAAAACATCGTTGTAGACGGCACCAGAAAATTCGCAAAAGAGTTTGTTCTGTTCGCTGAGAGGAAGAAGTATGCAATCTCGATAGAGGAACTAACTGGGCTAATCGAAGAGCTGAGAAGCTTAGACAAGGAAAACAGATGGAAGACGATGCACTTAGATTACCGCACACTTCAAAATGCAATAATAACTAAAGCAATAGAGTACAACGTCCCAATAATGAAGATTGACCCCAGGGGAACATCAAAGCTGTGCTATAGGTGCGGTACAGAATTGAAATTCCAGGGAAGACTTGGAATTTGCCCTAAATGTGGGTTCGTAGCGGACAGGGACAAAAACGCATCCTTGAATATTTACAAGAGGATGTGGGGGAGCCTAGGGTCTCTCCTGAAAGCCCCTGCAGTGAAGGATGAAGTCAGACGGAGCAGGGGAAGAAGAATGAGGGGATGTGGGGGGCTATACTGAAGCTAACATCTCGTATTTAGAAGTAACGAGAAATATGCGGAAGTAAGCTCCCGACCCGAACCCTTTCTTAGAGACACAGCAGCAGATAGACCAGCAATACCAGTACCAATTATATAGATTATAATATATCAAACATGTGTTCGGATATAAAAGCTTTAGTTCGTAACTAGAAAAGAAAGACGGAGTGTTTAACTAAAAAATTAATAACAAATGCAGTTTGCCATATCATTTAAGTAGAAATTCTTTAAGAGAATTATTAAAAACGGGTATAACTCCCGTCGTATAATAATTATTCAAAAATTTCCTTTTACTGCAATTATCACATTTTCTTGTCATCTACATCTTAAAATCCTTAAAATATTTCTCCGGTAAGCTACAGCAAGCATCATACATTTCCACTTTAACTTTCCTAGAAGGATTAGCAATCCTTTCGACAAGACCTCTTTCTACAACAGCCTTATCTAATTCTTCTTTTACACGGTAAGGTCTCATACAGCCTATACTCACTTTACCATTCATCAACTTACTCCCCAACTCTACTAACTTCAGTATTTCGTTCACAGAGGGAAGTTCAACCTTTTCAGAAGGGGTTCCCTTGGTAGGTATTAAGACAAGGAAGTTCAGCAAGTAAGGTTTCATAGAAGAAACAAGCTTTATGCTCTCTTCAACGTCGTCATCTGGAAAACCTAACATTATATGAGGTACAACATACCTCACATTTTCTAAAAAATATTCCAATGTATTGATATAATCTTCCTTATTTCTATCTTTTAACCCCTTACTCTCAAAAGCCCTTCTCGAGTAAGCAAACTCATAATCAACAATGTCAACAACATCAGAGAGCTCTTCTATCAAGTCTTTATCAAGTAACCCAGGGTGGATGTTAAAAATCAAGTCTGGCAACTCCTTCTTCAACTTCTTCATCTCTGGCAAAACCCTTCTTAGGTTGAGAAGTTCACCTCTAGGTGAAAATCCACCACTTATCAAAAAACCGCGTGTACCTTGCTCATACCTCTTCTTTATCAACTTGTAAAACTCCTCTGGTGACATTGCCCCTTCCATACTTTTTATATAGGTTGAGGCACAGTAAGTACAACTTAAAGAACAGGAACCACCAGAGATACTTACCACGGAGAACTTCTTTAAAATCATGAAGCCATATACCATTTGAAATCCCTCAATGGGATGTTGTACATGTTTTTCCCTTCCCTTGGGTCTTCATTGTAGTAAGGTCTATCACAAGAAGGACAGCCAGAAGTCAAATAAGCTAAATGGGATTTTGTCTCAGACTCAAAAATCTTGTACCTAGCCTCTTGGATTTTTCTGTACCGCTCTAAACTTGGTCTATCCATTCTCTCAAAAGGAGTTCCTTTTACGGGAGTAAAAGCAAATAGGGCTACACTACCACCAATGTCTTTAATCAACTTCATCAAACTTACCAACTCGTCGTCCGTTTCTCCAAGACCAACAATTAAATGAACGTATACATGTCCTTTCCCAAAAACCGACACAGCTTCTTTTGTAAATCGAATATACTCAGAGAAAGTGTAGGGTTTTCCAACATAATCCCAAAGCCTCTCCACGGTGTCTAAACCAACACCTAGGTAGTCAACGTTTAACTCCTTAAACTTGTGTAAGTAAGAAACATCAACTGGAGTTATAGTCACTGACTTCCCCTTGTTTCTGGAGAGGGACAAAATCTCAACAACCTCATCTTCAAAGTTCTTCTTTATCACTGTTTGCAAACAAAAACGGGAAAATGAAGAAAGAAAGTCAGCAACCTCTTCCATTTCCACGGGGTACCACTTAACCCTTGATAGAAAGGCTTTGTCTGCTTTGTTTGAGAGTGATTGAGAGCAAAACTTACATCTCCCTTCACATCCCCCGTACTGCAAGGCGTAAGCGGTCTCACTAACCTTTATCCCCTTTTTCACGTAATAATAAGTGCCAGCTGAGAGAAGAACTTTCACTTTTTTACACACTCCAAAAACTTCTCGTATAACTCATCTAAATCAACGCCAAGAATAAAAGCGTTTTCTGGCTTCTTTCCTTCTTTTAAGCTTCCCTCAATCTTTTCAAGATCTTCATCAGTAGTGAAGAAATCTCCAGTAACCTCAACGTGGTCTTCATAGACGTGGATAACTACTGTCTTTCCAGCCTTTGATCTAAACTCACAATTCATCTCAAATATGTCCATTTCACGTTTGTGTATTTAAACTTTAAAGAGTTTGTAATGTCCGCCTCTAGTTCTGTCAAGGATCCTTCTTCTAGCTTAAAAACCGAAGAGAAGCCCTCTACAAGAGCTTGAAGAGCTTCCTCCTTTTTCACGGTAGAATTTAAAAGTGAAGAAATAGTAGCAACTCTGGTTTTAGCGTCACCTCTAACATCCTCTTTAACTTTAGGTGATTTTATAACCTTCAAGAACTCCGGGTTTGTTGCGTACATAAAAGTACCGTGTACTAGGATTGATCCTCTTTTTATTGCACCAGCCATACCAACAACCTTCTTACCATCTATGACTATATCGTTTATTGGTGAAAAGGAAGCCTTTAAACCAAAGTGAGAAAAGGCGTGAATCAAAGCCTCTGCTATTTTCTTGTAAACGGTAAGCATATCTTCACCGTGCAAAACAACACTCCAGGTTATTTCACCATTTTCATCGTGAAGGGCTGGTCCACCACCGGTAAAACGTCTAATCAAAGGGAAATTGAACTTCTTCAGCTCCTCCTCGTTAACCCAGTCTTTAACGGATAAAAACCTACCTATAGAAAGTGTTGTGGGTTTAAAACCCCACAGTCTTACAGTATCTGGAATTATATGCTGAGAGTGAAGAATGAGCATTGTCTCATCTAAAGCCATTTGCCTCTCTCCTTCATAAAAGGAGTCTAGGATAAATCTCATAGGTAAAGGAAAGGGGAAGAAATATAAGTGCTTTTCCTTGATTAGCCATAAGCGCTTATATATACAGAGAAAGCACCAAATTAAACCATCCCTAGTTTTAAAAATTTGAAATTGTACGAGATTAAGCGACAAATAAAGGATAAAACAGTTAGACGAATAAACAAAAGGAAATAATTACTATCTATTTATAGTATATGATATCCCTTCTTCCTTAAAGCATTCTTCAAGTACAACTTTTACTTTGTCAGCTTTAAAACCAATACAATCTATATGGATGACTTTCCCTTTCCTAGTATCAAAAGTAATCCTACACATAGAGTTATAGTTTGTTGACTTAAGCACATACTCCTGCAGTGTGCCCGGAGTGAAACTTACTGTGTAAAATACCTTTATCCTGTCTACTTCAATGTATAGCTTTCCATCCTTAGTTGATTTAACATTACTACAATTAAACAGATTCATTTATCACCACCGTAATCTCTTTTTTGCACTCCAATCTCTTGTTTTTAAACACGGGATGTAACTTCTCCTCAACCACTTTAGCAATACAGTCTATGTAGTTTGAATAATCCTCAGGTACTCTTACAACCTCATAATAAAACACCATACCTTGAAGAAGTGGAGGAGGGGAATAACTTCCTAGACTAGTGGTGACATAGTCTATAAATAAAGCTCTACCCTGTAAATTTCTGACAATAAGAATAACGTTTTTCTCATAGGCATATTTCCCTTTAATTTGAGAAGGGAAAACTTGCTCACCTTTTAGTTTAACCTTAATTAGCATTACCCAAACAACTCCTTCTGCACTTTAGCGTAATAGTACAGAACTATGATCTGCAAAACACACAACGCCATAATAGCAAACATTATAGACACAATATCCATAGGTGGTCTAAAAGCAAAATAATAGCCTAAGTAGATAGCAATAGCAAGAGCCGATTTACCTATACCATAATATTCGGCATAATTCAAACCCATTACAATCATAGCTAAGATTATACTGTTAAATACACCAGAAATAAGAGGTACAGCAATTAGTAAAGCCCTAAGGTCAATGTTGGCAACTGGTAAAGAAACGATAGTAAGCAGTGTGTATAGGGTGATTGACAGAATTACGTTCAAGGTGTAAAGAACAGCACCGGATAGTGTAATAGTCCTATTTAAACTTTTTATATCCATCCAATCACCCTATAGATATATTTAGCTTTTGTACTTTTAAATATTTCTACAAAAAAGTAATTAAATCTAATTTATTTTTAATTTAGATTAAAGTAAATTTATATGCACGTTCTACAAAATATGGGTTAGTAGTGGTAGTAGTTATTGACTCCGGATATACAACTCTCAGTCTAACTACTCTCAAGCTATAAGGGAAGAAATTTACTTGGTTAAGTAAATGACTACAAGAAATATACAAACGAAAAGTATACTGGTATACATAACCTCTTAAAAAACTGACAGACGTTAATATTCGACTATTATATCATATTGCCTGGAAGTTAGCTTTATATATTATACAGATACAATACTATATTCGCGGACAACCCCCCGGGGGACAAAACCCCCGCGGGGGAGAATTGCGATTATGGGGGGATGAGAAAGCCGGGGA